>DOUV01000175.1 GCA_003520455.1 Chloroflexota bacterium
CCGGTAAGGCTGTAGTGGAAATCTGGTGGGACCGGGGCTCTACCCCCGCCGCCGAACCCGCCTCCACCTTGAACGAGGAAAAAGAGCTCTCTGTGTTTCTGTCCCGCCGGGTTCAGAATCTCTGCATGGCCCCAAAACTATGAACCTGACCGTCCTCTCCCTCGAACAAGCCACAACGGTACCGTTCCTGACCTATCGCCTGGTCCAGGATGGCGCGCGCGTCATCCGGGTGGAAGACCCCCGGCGCGGCGATCCCAACCGCTTCGTCGGCAGCAAGGCCCTGGACGGTGAAGAGGGCATGCGGACCTACTTTTTGCCGAACAACCTGGGCAAGGAGGCTATCACCCTCAATCTGGGCTGCGAGGAGGGCCGCGCGCTGCTCTGTGAGCTGATCGCCCGGCTGCCGGTAGATATTTTCGCCTGCAACCAGCGCCCGCGCAGCTACGCCAGGCTCGGTATCGACTACGAGACGCTGCGGCAGGTCAAGCCCGACCTGATCTGGGTCGGCACCACCGGTTTCGGCCCGGAGAGCGATGAAGCCGCCTACGACCCGATCCTGCAGGCGCGGAGCGGGTTGATGGCACTGACCGGCGATCCCGACGGCGACCCGATGATCTTCGGCCTGCCGATGGTGGACCTGGGCGCGGCCGAGCATGCCTACGGCCAGGTCATGAAGGCCCTCTACCGGCGAGCCGTCACGGGCGAGGGGACGCGGATCGACATTTCCATGTTCCGCAGCGCCCTGGCCTGGATGGTCACCCCGATCATGCTGACCCACAGCTTTGGCGAGGTGATCGGCCGGCGGGGTAACACCCACCAGTTCTTCGCGCCGGCTTCGGTCTACTCGACGAGCGACGGCTTCGTCTACCTGGCGGTGGGCAACGATCGCCAGTGGGAGACGCTGACCCGCCTCCCGGGATGGGAGCACCTGGCTCAGGAGCGCTATGCCCGCAACGCCGGCCGCATCGCGGATGTGGCAGCGCTCAACCAGGCCATTGCCGAGCTGACGCAGACGATGACCACCGAGCAGGCCCTGGCGACCTTTCGCGGGGCGGGCGTGCCCGTCGGCAAGATCAACGCCATCCCCGATGTGGTCGAGGACCCGTACGTGCGTCCGCATCTCATCCGGGCGACGGACCCGCGCACCGGGAAAGAGGTCTGCACGGCGCCGCCCATCGTGGACACCGGCTTCCTGCGTGAACGGAACAACCGCCTGGCCTTCCCGCCGCGCCAGGGTGAGCACAACGCCAGGGTCTACACTGAGATCGGCGTTGGCGCGGCGACGCTGGAGGAACTGGTCGCACGCGGCGTGATTTAGGGCGTTCCAGAACTGAGATCATCCCAACTCCTGGACCGGATGCAGTAGTATGCGCCGGGGCGCGGTGATTTAGGGTGTTCCAGAACTGAGATCATCCCAACTGCTCCCGCCGGATCGCCAGATCCGGCAGCGAGGGCCCGGATCGCCAGACCCAGGCCGAGCGATGTGGGGCAATTATCTTTCTGGAAATCCCTTAGGGAGTAGGGATCAGGGATTGCGGATTTCATCCGCATTCCGGAACCTCCAATCCGCAATCGAAAGGGAGTGCGAGCATGCGTGTCGGGATAGATGTCGGTGGGACGTTCACCGACGTCGTGCTGATTGATGATACGACGGGTAAGATCTCTTACACCAAGACGCTCACGACGCCGGGCAACCCGGCTCAGGGCGTGCTGAACGGCATCGAGAAGATCCTGGGCATCACCGGGGCGACGATGGCCGACCTGGATTACATGGTCCACGGCCACGGGACGACCATTGGCACCAACGCCCTGATCGAGCGCAAGGGGGCGAAGACCGGGCTGATCACCACGGCCGGCTTCCGCGACGTGCTGGAGATCGCGCGCGTCGAGCGGCCGGACGAGGGGCTCTACGACTTCAACGTGGACATCCCCGAGCCGTTGGTGCCGCGCTATCTGCGCATCGGTGTCAAAGAGCGCATCGGGAGCCAGGGAGAGGTCGTCACGCCGCTGGACGAGGAGGATGCCCGCCGGGCCGTTCGCTTCTTGAAGTCGCAGGGCGTCCAGACCATCGCGGTCTGTACTCTCTTCTCCTTCCTCAACCCCAGCCACGAGCAGCGCATCAAGGCCATCTGCCAGGAAGAATTTCCCGAGGCCTTCGTCTCGCTCTCGTCCCAGGTCGCTCCCGAATTCCGCGAGTTCGAGCGGACCTCGACCACGGTCCTCAACGCCTACCTGCAGCCCATCGTGCAGCGCTACATCGAGACCCTGGATCGCATGCTGCGCGAGACGTATGGGCCGGTCGAGGTGCGGATCATGCAGGCCAGCGGTGGCGCCATCACCTCTGAGATGGCAAAGTACAAGGCCGTCAACACGGTCAACTCTGGGCCGGCCGGCGGCGCCGTGGCGAGCTGCTTTATGGGCCGGCTGACCGGCGATCTCAAGCTGATCACGATCGATATGGGTGGCACCAGCTTCGACATCGGCCTGGTGGAGGACGGCCAGCCGCGCGTCACCGCGGATAGTTCCTTTGAGGGCTACCCGGTGAAGATCCCGGCCCTGGACGTCGAGGCCATCGGCGCGGGCGGCGGGAGCGTTGCCTGGATCGATCGCGGCGGCGCGCTCAACGTCGGACCGCAGAGTGCCGCGGCCGATCCCGGGCCGGCCTGCTACGGCCTGGGCGGCGACCAGCCGGTGGTCACCGACGCCAACCTGGTCCTGGGCCGCCTC
>DOUV01000634.1:0-11946 GCA_003520455.1 Chloroflexota bacterium
AGTGCCAGCGCCACGGCCGCACGCGGGCGCGAACGTGCCAGGCGGCTCAAGCGACGGGGTGATCTCGCAGCGATGCGGCGCCAAGCACACAACCACCCAGAGGCGGATGAGCCTCACCCCCCGCTCCCCCGGCCTGGCGGGCAGCGTCGAGCGCCGCCTCCCCGCCCTTGAGGAAGCGCGGCGTCCGGTCCAGGACGGGCTTCAGCGTCGTGCACGCGAGCTTCTTCAATTGCGGCTCGCTCAACCGGGAGCGACCGTCCATTCTCACCACGTCATCCCCTACCAGCGTTTGTCTCGATAATACGGCTCATACACGGCCATTGAACGATCCCAATGAATGAGTTCATTGAGTTCATCCTCGGTCATCTCTGAGGTAAGGGACATCGTCGTGCCGGTTGAACGTAGCGTTTTGAGAAGCTCCATCATCCTTGCCGTCGAGTGCAATAGCGCTGAAAGCGGATAGATGACGAGATCGTAGCCAAGTTCTTCCACCTCTTGGATTGAAAGAAATGGCGTCTTATAACCTTCACACACATTCAATAGTAGAGGTGCCTTGATCTGCCTTCTGATTTCTCGAAGCTCCTCGACGGATTCCGGGTGTTCGACAAAGATCGCATCGGCCCCGCTCTCCACATACGCGTGTGCTCGTTCGATAGCTTCGCTCAGCTCCCCAAATACACGGCCGTCCGTACGGGCAATGAGTACAAGCTCCGACGATTGACGAGCCTGAATCGCGGCCTGGATCTTGATCGTCATCTCCTCTATTGAGACAAGCGGCTCACCCTGACTCGTGAGGGTTCGCGGTACCGCCCGATCCTCGATGAATAACCCACTGACCCCAGCTGTTTCCAGTTTCCGCACAGTCCGGGTGACGTTCCCCGCATCACCGTACCCCGTATCTGCATCGGCAAGCACCGGGATTGTCACGGCATCGACAATTCTCTGCACGCTTTCAACCGTCTCGGTGAGCGTAATGAGACCAAGGTCCGGTAGGCCGAAGGCTGTTGCTGCCACTCCATATCCCGTGATACAGACAGCCTCGAAGCCGCAATGCTCTACCAGGCGAGCACTCAAGGCATTGAAGGCTCCAGGAGCAACGACAAGCTTGTTCTGGTTCAACAGCGATCGCAGGCTTACATTCGATGGCATCTCATGTCTCCTCGTATATCAGGCGGCCCTGGCGGCATCCTCATTTTCCAGAACTCGACAGGTCCAATCTCGCAACAGTCATGCGCTATTCCAGCGCAAGTCCAATTTCGACGAGAAACTCCCCCTGGTGTACCGGTCCTATTCCTCGCTGGGTGATAACCCAACCCGCGTTCGGCGAGACGATGGATGCGAGTTCGTCGCCAAACAGGTCGGTAATTACGCCCAGCGCTTCACCGCTCTTGGTAGCCTGGGCTACCGGAGAGAAAGGAATGTAGAGCCCACCTCGTGTCGCGCGGAGCCAGAGAGCTTCCTGGATATGTTTCTGTCTGACAGGCTGGCTCGCTTGCTCAGAGGTCATTCCGAGTTCATGCATAACATTGAGCACGCCATTCAGGATCACCTGGACACTCTCGTCTGCCACCCCCACTCCCCCTGCCTCGAAAAGCAGTGACGGGATGCCTAGTTCGCTGAGAATCTGATTCGCTGTGCCTGGCTGTTGCCGCCTCAGATAATCTGCACTTCGCGCCCACACGAATTCAAAGCCTGTCACCGCTGCAGCACGAGCCATCTGCTCAGCCAGCTCGCCCTCCTTATGGGGGAAGTATCCTACGTACGGCGCGCACGTCGCGATAGTGCTCCCATCATGCATGCTAATTACAAAACCGCCTGTCTCGACGATCTCCTTGACAATCCTGTCGACGACCAACTCACTGTGCGCGAAGAGATGGATGGCCCTATCTATGGAATTCCCCGGCCATATTCGGTTCATATCCAACCCGTCCAGCGGGGAGGAACGCGCCTTTGCGCGATAGGCAGTGATGTTGACGATGGGGACAAGAACCAGCGTTCCCTTGAAGTCGAGAGAATGGTGGAAATCTTTGATCTTCTGTATAGCCCTCAAGCCGACGAATTCGTTTCCGTGGATACCATTCAGGAGCCATAGCGTCGGGCCAGGCTCCTTGCCACATAGCAGGCATACTGGCACGTCCAGATCGGCACCGTCACATAGCTCAGCTACTTTGACGGTCCCTCGAACTATTGAACCGGGCTTGTGTACTGCAGTTCCAACGTTGATCATCCTGGACAGCATCGTCATACCTCACTGGTGAGCGTACGTACCCCGGGTTGCTCCCTGCAGCGCGGGTACACCGTTGCTACGCGTAGGGGCACCCGCGCTGAGAGGAACGGTGTCGATAGCATCGAAAGAGGAGAGACCATGCCCGATAGCGCGTGCAAGCAAGTTCAAGGCTCCCAACTGGCTCGAACAGGGATCTGTCAGTCACTCCTCTGGAGGGCAAAGCGTTCGTAGGCCTCCTGGGCTGTTATATATCCCTCCCGTATATCTGCGAGAACTGCGTGCCGATCACGGTGCGTGGGGAGCCCAAAGCCTCCCCCGCCGGGCAGTTCTACCGTGATAACCTCGTCCGGGAGAATTTCGATCCGGCTCTTCGGATCCAGGGTTGGCCTGCGACTGGTAAAGATGCGCGTCGTCGAACCGGTTCCTCCACCCTGGAGGCCTGTCGCAGGATGGGAGAGACGCTCGAGCATGCATGAGAGATATGACGGGGAGTCGCCACGAACTCTCATCACCAGTCTCTGGCCCAGTCCCCCACGATATCGACCTGGCCCCCCTGAGTCTGAGATGAGCTCCTTGCATTCCACCAACACGGGTGAGTCAGACTCTACAACCTCGACTGGTATGTTCAATGCGTTGTTGGGAAAAAAGGTTGTGGAAAGGCCATCCTTTGACGGTCTGGCACCCATACCACCCGAAGCAAAGAAGATATACGTCCACCGTTTGCCTTCCTTGCTCCGACCATCGAATTGAAAAGCGCCGCTCGGGCCCGCGCTCTCCGCGGGAACCCTTTCAGGGGCCGCCTTATGCAATGCTCCATGCAACGCAAAGACAGCGAAGTGAACGGTCAAATGTCGAGCATTCACGGGCGCGGGATAGATAGCGTTCAGCAAGCTCCCTTCGGGTATGATGATTTCCAGGGGCCGGAAGGCGCCCTCGTTGGCAAATTCCCCCATTCCTAAGACGCATTGTACTCCGTAATGGGCGTACGCAGCTGTAAAATTGTAGACCGAATTGATACCGCGGGTGGTCTGGCCAGATGTCCCGGAGTAATCGATGATCATCCGTTCGCCATCTATCGTTACCGTACACTGGATCAGGAGCGGTTCATCCAGGCCGTCGAGTTCGATAGCATAGGAGTATCTTCCGTCGGGGAGTTCCGAGACGGCTGATCGCATCGCGCATTCAGCCCGCTCTATCAGATCGGTGGCTATAGTGCCGAGCGAGTCAATTCTGTAATCGTTGAGCAGCTCTACCACCTTTGCGGCTGTCGCCCGCCCCGCGCTCGCCTGAGCCAGAATGTCACCGATGACCTGATCCGGCACGCGTACATTCATCCGAATGATCTGGATCAGGTCATCATTCAAGCGATTGCTATCGAACAGCTTGAGAACGGGTAGCTGCAATCCCTCTTCATATATCTCCGTTCCTTCAGCAGAGAACATCCTGCCACCGATATCGGCGGCGTGTGCGGTCGTCGCCGCGTATGCAACGACCCTGCCCTGGTGGAATACCGGAACTACCACTGTTATATCTAAAGAGTGACCGGATAACATCCAGGCATCATTGCTGATCAAGACATCCCCGGGGGACAGGGTCGAGGGAGGATACTTGCTCAGAAACCCTCGTACTCCTAGAGCCATACTGTGAGAATGGCCAGGGGTTCCCGTAACAGATTGCGCCAGCATCTGGGCGGCCTCGTCGAAAAGGGCGCACGAGAAATCGCCTGCATCGCTCAATATCGAGCTAAATGAACTCTGTTTCAGCACGGCGGCCTGATTCTCGACGATAGCTTCCAGGCGATGATTAAGAATACTCAGATCAATCTCGGACAGGGTCATGGTGACTTTCCTGCGAAGAGCGCGCAACGACGATACATGAATTCTTGTCGACTTCGACTGCATCGCCGTCTTCGATGAATATCGTAGAGGCATCGTCGTCAATGATGAGCGGGCCTCTGGCTCTGAAGCCCGGCGAGAGAATGGCACGGTTATGAGTCTTCACGTTCACCCACCCTGCCTCAGGGCCGTAGTAGACCAGGCGATGGCCATCTCTGTGCGGATCACCAAGAACGTCACGTCGCAGCGTATGCTCCTCGATCAGGCTCAATATCTCTTCGTGAGAGTGCCAATGGTTGTACGCGGTGACCGAAAGACGTTGCACTTTGATATCATACCCGGTGTGTACAAGACCATAGGTTCTTTTGTAACATGCTTCGAAGGCGTTCCTGAGGCTCTCTGGCTCGAGGGCCTGGTCTCCCTCTGCTAATTCGATGGATAGATCGTGGAATTGGCCCTGATAGCGCAGATAAGCGCGCTTCTTCACAAAGGTAGAGGAAGCAGGATTGATGTTCGCGATCACGTTCCAGGTTCGACGCTCCAATTCCGACAGAGCCGCCTTCAATTGGGAAGAGTCCAGATCTGAGAGTCTGGAGATGAAACTCTGAGAAACTTCGAGGGAGAGAGGTGCGGTCAGCAATCCGACACTTGCCCCGACGCTCGCCAGGGGAGGGATGAGAATCTTGGAAACACCCAGCCTTCGGGCGAGCGCGCAGGCGTGCACCGGCCCGGCGCCACCGTATGCGATAAGCGCCGTAGTGCGCGGGTCCTGTCCCAACTCAGAAAGGTATACTTGCGCGGCGGTCGCCATACTCTCATCAACGACTCGCTTGATACCCCAGGCTGCTTCGACCACCGAGACTCCCATGGAGCGCGCAATGTGCTCCTCGATGGCAGCGAAGGCATTCTCCGGGTATAGCTCGATGCTCCCGCCTGCAAAGCAGTCTGGGTCGATAATGCCGAGTGCCACGTCGGCGTCAGTGACCGTGGGACGGGTGCCGCCCTGGCCATAACACGCTGGGCCCGGCTCCGCGCCGGCGCTCTCCGGGCCGACTCGTAAGAGACCCGCCCGATCAAGCCATGCGATACTGCCCCCGCCTGCCCCAATCTCGATCAGGTCGACAGTGGGCAACTTGATCGGATAGCCGCTCCCTCGCTTATACTGGTATGAACGAGCCACCTCGAATTGATCGGTCTGCCTTGGCTGCCCATCATCCAGGAAGGAGATCTTTGCCGTGGTTCCCCCCATGTCGAACGACAAAGCTCGCGCGAGCCCTTTCGTGTTTGCCCAGAACCCCGCGCCGAGTACTCCAGCCGCCGGTCCTGATTCGGCGAGTCTGATGGGCTGACGCTGAATTGAGGGTACATCCAGTAACCCCCCGCCAGACTGCATGAGGTACAGGTCACCAGAAAAACGCAACGCGTTGAGTTTCCCCGCAAGCTTATCAAGATACTTTCGAATGAGCGGGCCCACATAGCTATTTGCAACGGTTGTCGAGAATCGCTCATACTCGCCTATCTCGGAGGAAATATCGGATGAGATCGTGACGAAGCATCCAGGAATCAGCTCGCGGAGTGCCTGTGCCACCATCTGCTCATGCGAATTGTTCACGTAGGAGTGCAACAGGCATATCGCGATGCTCTCGACCTCGGTTTGGAGGAAGTATTGGGAGATCTGCTCGATCTCCTCCAGCTTCAGCGGCGACACTATTTGTCCTCGATTATCGATCCTTTCGGATATCTCCAGCCTGCGGTGACGTGGAACTAATGGTCGTGGGTGCTCGAGGAAGAGATCGTAGAGATCGAATCGGTGCTCTCTGGCAATTTCGAGCACATCTCGAAAGCCACGCGTCGTCACCACGGCGGTTTTGGCGCCGCGTGCTTCGAGCAGTGCATTCGAGACCAGCGTCGTCGCGTGTACAACAACGTTGATATCCTCTCCCCTGCATGCTCCAGCATCAAGTACTTTCTCCAAACCCTGGAGGGCCGAAATCGATGGATCAGCAGGAGTACTCAACACCTTGGTCGAAACGAGGCGTCTTTGCTCGCCATGAAGGAGAACCACATCGGTAAATGTTCCGCCAATATCAATCGCCACTTCGAGAGCCATAGCGTGTCTGCCTCGAATCGAGAGAATGTCGTCCGGCACGGCCTCTTGCGTGCTCAGAGCCTGGCAAGTTCGCAGATGAACTCGCCTTCGTTCACGGGACCATAAGCACGTTGTGTCATAACAATGGCGTTATAGGGACTAGTGATTTCATCCCTCGTCGTTCCGAAAAAATCGGTAATCGACGAGAGGTGCTGCCCCGCCTCGACTCGAGAGAGGACGGGCACGGCCGGCGAGAAAAAGCCCCCACACTCGGCCCGCAGCCAGAGTGCCTCCTTCACCCAGAACCGCTCCTCAGAGCGCGCCTCGTGCTCCGCCGGCATCATCCCGAGAAAGTCCATGATGCCTCGAATCGCCGAGTACATCCTTTGAACTCCTGATTCGTGTTCCCCTTTCCCGCCCGCTTCTAGCAGCACAGCTGGAACGCCGTTTCTCGTGAGCGTAAGATGAGACGTCTGAGGTTGTTGCTGCGCAACGAAATCAGCACTTTGCTCCCATATGATTGGAAATCCGGTTGCGACTGCCGCATCCCGAAGCAGTTGTGTTTCCTCCTCATTCTTTCCAGTAGAGAAGGCGACATAAGGGGCACAAATCGCAATATCACTCCCGTCATGGCAATCGATCATGAAATCGGCCGTTTCGAGAATCGGTTTTATCACTCTGGAGACGACGATTTCGGAGTGCGCGAATAGGTGTACCGCTTGCGGTAGAGGAGCGCCCGGCCAGATCCGGTTCATGTCCATACCATCGATAGAAGCACTTCGCGCTCGAAGCCGATAGGCGACAACATTGACCATGGGAATGATCACCAGTGTGCCCCTCAAATCAGTCGGGGTGACTGACTTGAGAAGGCGGTGGAGGGCCCCGAGCCCAACGTACTCGTTCCCATGGACGCCTGTAATGACCCACAAGGTGGACCCCGGTTCGGCGCCACGAACGACTGCCAGGGGGACCTCGACCTTTGCTCCATCGTTGAGTTCGATGAGAGGCCACGCGCCAGTCGTAATGGCATTGGGATACGCCTGGATCGGCCCAATTTCGATAAGTTCATCCATCTCTCTATCCTTCTGCTGTCATGCCAATTGGAGAGGAAGGCCGCGCCTGCGGGTCGCGGTCAGATGTGCGTCCAGAGACTCTAAAGATTTCCCCCCCTTGGATCTGGCAGAGCGCCCCCCAGAATCTCTCTCAACTCCGTATCGGTTAGCGCACGACCGAGCCGTTGCGCCATGGTTACGGTTTTCTCCAACATGAGCCCTAACTGGTCAGCGTGGTAGGGAATTTGTAGCTCTTTGAGCTTGTACTCGAGCGCCCGGGTCCCGCTGTATGCGCCTATTACGATCTGCCTCTTGGCGCCAATGAGCGTCGGGGAAATAGGCTCGAACACAGAAGAATGTTTCATGACAGCGTCCACGTGGCTGTCCAACTTGTAAGAGAATGACGTCAGACCGGTTAGCGGCTTGGTGGGCCCCGGCGGAACGCCTGTAAACTCTCGATACATGTCTGCAATCGGCACCAACTGTTTCAGATCGATCCCAGTAGACACGTCGTACAACAACTCCAGTACAACGCTTACCTCGTCGAGTGAAGGGTTGCCCGAGCGGTCTCCTATGCCATCGAGCGTAACGTCGACGATTGTGGCGCCGGCCTCGACCGCGGTCAGGCAATTGGCGAGCGCGAGGCCAAGATCATTATGAAAATGGGCCCCGAGGCGTGCGGACGTCTCCCGGGCTATTGCCTGAAAGAGCGATCGTACCCCACCCGGAATAGCGGCCCCGACGGTGTCGGCGACGTAGAGCCGGGTAGCTCCATGCGCTTCCGCGGTCCCAAGTACATCCATCAGGAATGAGAAGTCTGTCCGTGTGCCATCTGCGGCGGTAAACGCCACGACCGCGTCTGTATCGGCGCACGCGGACACCACGGCCGCGACTTGCGCCAATAAGTCGTCGCGGGTGATGTCCAGCACGTAGTTGAGCCGGTAATCCGATGTCGCGAGCACCACGTTGAGGATCTGGCACCCCGACGTACGGGAGGTTTTCAAGTCAGTTTTCCAGTCCGGATAGTAGGCGAGGATGACGGACTCGATCTGGAGCGGTGTTTCAGCGGCCAACACCGTAGCAACCTGACAGTCCGCAGGTGATCTGCCAGGATACCCGACCTGAATCTGAGGAACGCCAGCCTCAGCCAGCACGCGACCGAACCGGATCTTGTCTTCCACGCCGAACTCAATCCCCGGCCACTGTTGCGCCTCTCGCAGGGTGCAATCGTTGATGATGACGTTGCGTGGTAAGCTGCCTTTGAGATCTCGTAATGCCCAGTCATTGAATGGGCTATCATGAACCTGGCGTTCGTTGTTCATTCCTATTCTCCAGATAGACATGTAGATTCCCGAGGGGGTCGATCTCCATGGATGCGGATGGCCCAATCACTGTCGTCGACTCCGCCTCCTCGACTACGACAGGCCCCGCTCGACGCGTACCTGGACTCAGAGCGGAGCGATGGAGCACCGGAGTGTCGACAGCTCTACCAACCTCCGGAAAATAAACGGGGCGAGACTGCTCCCTGCGCGCAGCGGGTGCGGGGGATAGACCCACTTCTCGTACAGAGAGTGGATTGTCCGTGGTGACGGAAACGCGAACCCGGAGCCGGCGAATCTCGACGGAAAGGTGATCTGTGGGCGGCAGTTGTCTATACTGGGTCTCGTAGATATGGAAGAAACGATCGCGAATAGTAGCAGCATCGAAGTTCGTCAACTCGTCCAGGGTGATCGCTACTTGCAGCTCGTGCCCTTGCCCCTCGAAGCGCATGTCTGCACTATAGGTGATCGCAATGTCGTCCCGGGCACTCCCGATACCCTCTAACAGATTGATTCCTTCGTTGGCCAGCGTAACCAGGTGGTTTCGGACCTCCTCAGCAGGCAACTCGTCCAACCTCGTCCAGTAAGTTCGAACGGATTCTGCGGCGGGCGCTGCGGCCAGTAAGCCGAACGCCGATTCGACGCCGGCACTGGGGGGTACGACGACGTGCTGGAGCTTGAGCTGGCGCGCAATTTCATAGGCGTGCACGGGACCGGCCCCACCAAAGGCCATAAGAGTGAAATGCCTTGGATCCTTTCCACGCTCGGTTAGATGAAGCCTGATAGCCAGGGCCATGTTATTGTTTACGACTTCATAGATGCCTAACGCTGCTTCGACCGTAGATATTCCGAGAGGTCGCGCGATGTTGGATTCGATAGCAGTCGCGGCCGCGGCCGCGTCCAGGGGCATGGAACCGCCGAGAAAGCTTGTCGCTCCAATCAGGCCCAGAACGACGTGGGCATCAGTAACAGTCGGTTCCGTACCTCCCCGACCGTAACAGGCTGGACCAGGCACGGCGCCCGCACTCTGAGGCCCCACTTTCAACAGCCCAGCCGTGTTCAAGCGGGCAATGCTTCCTCCACCTGCGCCTATCTCGAGCAACTCGATGGTCGGCATCCGTACCGGCAGGCCACTCCCTCTCTTGAAACGGTGCTCTCTAGCCACCTCGAAAATGTCGGTTCTCGAGGGTTTGCCGTCACTTAATAGGCAGATCTTTGCCGTTGTCCCACCCATGTCGAAGCTGACCAGATCGAGGAGGTCAATTGCCATCCCGCGCCAACTGCTTGCGACCGCGCCCGCGGCTGGTCCTGACTCCAACAGGCGAATGGGGCGCTCCATACCCGTTGACCATTGCCCGAGGCCGCCGTGAGCCAGCATGAGGTAGGGATCTACTTCGACTCCCCGCTCAGTGAAGCCGTTCCGCAAGTTCGTCAGGTAGCGCTTTACAAGTGGTTTGACGTACGCGTTGCACACCGTAGTCGAGCATCGAATGTATTCTCCAATATTCGGATCGACGTCGGCGGAAATGGAGACCTCCACCTCCGGGAGTTCCTGTGCCAGACAGGCCTGAATCTCATCCTCGTGCTGGCGGTTGCGATAGGAATGCAGAAGGCAGATCGCTACTGACTCAACGCCGGACGCTCTCAGCGCGATAATGAGATTTCGGAGTTGTTCTTGATCCAGGGGTTGCCTGACACATCCTTCGGCACCTACCCTCTCCGCAACGCCCAGTCGAAGATAGCGGGGGACCAGGGTTGGGGGCTTGGTGAGGAAGAGATCGTATCGATCATAACGACGCGACTCCCCGATCTCTAGGACATCGCGGAATCCTTCGGTCGCGAGGAGGGCAGTGAGAGCGCCACGCCGTTCCGTGATGGCGTTTACGGCGAGAGTGGTCGCATGCACGATCTGCGTGATGTCGCGCCACTGGCCCCCCACAGAGGCTAGCATCTGCTCGATTGCCTGGAAGATGCCTTCCGATGGATCGTGAGGCGTAGTTGGTACCTTCGCAACAGCCAGCTTCTCACCCGCGAGTAGGATGGCATCCGTGAACGTTCCTCCGACGTCTACCCCTACTCGCAATCCTTGCAAGGATGCCCTTCCTCTACGTTTCATGTCGGTCATGATCGGCTCCCTAGACAGGAAATTCGCGTGGGGCGAGCAGTCGGCCGTGGTCGACCAGGTAGCCTCTGAGTGGCTCGCCAACAAGTTGCTCCAGGGCAGCAGGATCGATGACTTTACCATCCTTGATAACCAACTTGACCTGCGAATACGCCTCCAGGTCCTGCAACGGGTCGTGTGCCAGGATCAATATGTCGGCAGCCTTACCTGCTTCAAGGGTGCCAATCTCGTGTTCCAGGTTGAGGATTTCAGCGCCCCGGCGCGTAGCAGAGACAATAACGTCCATGGGGGACATACCACATTCAGCCATGAGCTTCATCTCGTACACGATCTGTCCCATGACGTCGGTGCCGATTGCTATCTTGACTCCCGCTTCAATGGCGTGCCGAAAATTATCCAGGACTGCATCAGTCACACTGCCGGCACGCTCCACTTGGATAGCTGGTCTGCGCCATTCACGGCCTTCTTGAGCACTCACCTTCGGTTCACCGAGCGTGGTGACGAGATAGATGCCCTGCTTTGCCATCAGATCAGCGGTCGGCCGGTCGATAAACAATCCATGCTCGATGGCATCCACCCCCGCTTCGATTGCCGCCTGAATAGCTTCGGGCAAATGGGCGTGGACCGTCGTCGGCCGTCCTACTTTGTGCGCCTCCTCGAAGGCAGCTCGCATCTCGGGCACTGACAGTTGGGGGCCTGGCCGCCGTTTCGCGGTTGCCTGCGCCACGCTGCCGCTTGCCATACATTTTATGAAGTCTGCCCCCGCGTGGAGCAGTTTCCGGGCAGTCTTGCGTACCTCATCCGGACCATCGGCCTCAATTGAGAGCGGCACACCGTGACCGCCACTCTGCGAAATCGGACGAATGCAGGTTTTGAAGCGTGGTCCCAGAATCAGACCCAGTTCAAGAGCATGTTTGAGGTAGCGAGAACTGAATCCTCCTGCGTCCCTGACGGTTGTAATCCCCTCCTGCAGACTCACGAGTGCTGCTCGCACTGCAGAGAGGAGCATGATCTCTCGAGGTCGTGTGATTCTTTCCTGCCACGGCCCGTAGCTACGCCGATCTTCCAGGTGGTCGTGACAATTGATAATCCCCGGCACGATGTACTGGCCGGAGGCGTCTATCACGCGATCCACTGCCTCCTGGCTGAAACCATCGCGCGCGGTATCAACCCTCTGGATGCGATTGTCGTCGATCAGGAGGTAGCCATTCTCGACGGGGGCACGCCCCGTACCGTCAATGAGTGTTCCACCTCGAATGACCCTTCTCATTACTCCCCCCTCCCCTGCACTTGTATGATGCC
>DOUV01000634.1:12005-15648 GCA_003520455.1 Chloroflexota bacterium
GTTGCGGAGATCCGATAAGAGCATCTCGCGCGAGCGTTCCGTTGGCGGCCCATAGCCTCCGCCACCAGCCTCTCGGTATTCAACGACATCCCCAGGGTGCACGATCATGCGACTCTTGGTGGGTGCCGGGACTCCATTCACAGAGATTGCGGCAGGTGCTCCGGCAAGCCCGCCAAAGAGTCCTTCGGCCGGGTGCGTTATCCTATCTCCCAGGACAGATGCGACGACGGGCGTGTCAGTGGCAACCTGTATGGCAATATCGAGCCCGCATCCACCCCGGTAGCGTCCGGGCCCCCCTGAGTCACCAGCAATGTCACGGCGTACGATCTGAAGAGGCGTCGTCGCCTCGATGATCTCGACCGAATTGGTAGCGACATTGCCTGGAAAGTGGGTCGCAGTCAGTCCATCCTGTGTGGGGCGCGCTCCCATTCCTGGATGATCAAAGATCAGAGCAGTGAAGGGCGCGCCCTGTTCTGTCTCGCCGGAGAATACAACCTGCATATGCGGGCTACCACTGTGAGCGATAACCCGGTCCGGTATCACAGGGGCCAGGGCCTTGAAAATCGCGGCATTCACGTAATGAGAGGTTATCTGCCGGGCATTCATCGCCGCCGGGAAGGTCGGATTTAACAGCGTTCCTTTCGGAGCGGTGACGGAGATTGGCCGGTAAGAGCCTTCAGTGCGCGGGCTCTCGGGATCCAGCGCGCATTTCAACGGGTACATAGCGAGCGCCTGTGTCTCTATAGGACAGACATTGATGGCCGCAGGCACCTGGGCCGAAGTACCACTAAAGTCGACAGAGATTTCCGAGCCCCCGATCTGGATCGTGACGGCAATAGTCAATGGTGAATTGACCCCATCCATTTCGACTTGGGCTCGATACACGCCATCCTCGCATGCCGAGATCGCCCGCCGCATAGTCGCCTCACTCAACTCAAACATCGCGCTGCATGCCTGGGCCAGGTCGTCAATCCCTTCGTCCTCCAGGATCTCCAGAAGACCGGTTCGGCAGGTTTCGGCGGCAGCAAGGCGAGCGTAGAGGTCGCCCATGAATTGGTCTGGGAGGCGATTGTTGGCCTCGAGCAGGCGGAACAAGGTCTCATCCGGTTGGCCCTGTCTGAAGGCCTTCAGAGGAGGAATCAGGATACCCTCCTCGAAGACATCACGAGAGTCGGCCGACCACACGACTCCTCCGATATCCGGAACGTGAACGATGGAGCCCTGGAAAGCGACCAGCGAGTTCTTGTAGAAGATTGGTGTCGCCATTGCCAGATCGAGTACATGCCCAACGCCTAACCAGGGATCATTCGTGATGACCGCATCATCGGGCGACCATGATTCAGCGGGGAACTGCTTCAAGAGATTCTTCATGACGGCAGGCATGGTGGTGACAAAGGCGACCAGCCCATATGAATTCTCTGCGATGACCTCCCCTTTTGGGGACATGAGGATCAAGGCGTAATCATGGGCATCCCTGACCACCGTCGAAAAAGAAGCCTGCGTCAAACTGGCAGCCGCCTCGTCCATCAGCGCCGTGAGACGACTCAGTAAGATTTCCAAGGATACAGCGTCCACTTTCATGCGTCACCCCCACGATCTGACCAGGTAGCAAAGCTGGTGTTCACCCGGCTTCTACGGTCACAAGGAGTTGGATGTCCAGAGATTCGATCTTGGTTGCGGGAAGAACCTCGAAATGGCTGATGCCTTGTGAGGATGGGCGCAGACGTGCTCTCGGCACCGGTAGGCCTTGTTGCGCCCACTCTATCCGTCTTGCCCATTCCTGATTCGTCAGCCCGTGGGCTGGCGTGTAAAAAGGGAGTTAGATAGGCGGTGCCTCACGGTGCCAGGATGTTGCGGACTCGTAGGTATACCCAATACGCAGGACCGTCGGTTCGTCGAAAGGTCGTCCCACAATCTGGAGACCAATGGGAAGCCGGTTATCATCAAAGCCGCATGGAAGTGTGAGCGCTGGCTGACCCGATAGATTAAACGGCGTGCAATGGTGGACTAGAGCCGGAAGAATCGTTTCCCCATCATCTTCCATATCAATTATCGTGACCGACATCTCATTAACTGGAACCGTCGTAATGGGAATTGTCGGTGTCACCAACGCATCGAGCCGGTGCGTATCGAAAACCTCTTTCATCGCGCCTTTGAACAGCTTGCGCACCTGCAACGCACGGAGGTAATCGGTGGCAAGAATGAACTCCCCGACCTCGAGCATAAAGCGGGTGCGCGGATCATACTCCTCGGGTCGTTCACGCAGCCATGCCTGATGATACGAACTGGTATCAACCATGATGAGTGTCAAGCCTGCATGCGGGGCATACTCGAGATAGGGGATCTCGACATCTACTAATGTAGCTCCCTGGCTTTCCAGGACACTCAGCGCGGACTCAACAGCCCGGCGTACCGCGGGAAGGACCTCGGAATAGAAAAAATGGTTGCGCTCAACACCCAGCCTCAGGCCCGCAATCCCTCTGTCTAGACCATCCGTAAAATCCGGAACTGGCACATTCAAACTGGTCGTATCATGTGGGTCGTAGCCGGCTATCACATTCATCAATAAGGCAGCATCTTCTACCGTCTTGGTGATGGGCCCGCAATGATCCATTGTTGTACTCATGGGAATAACCCCGTGCTTCGACACTCGCCCAAAGGTAGGCTTGAGACCCACAACCCCATTCAGCGAGCTTGGAACGCGGATGGACCCTCCCGTATCGGTGCCTATGGCTCCCATCGCGGAATCGACCGCCACCGCCACCGCCGACCCGGCGCTGGACCCGCCGGGCCAGCGCTCTAGATCCCAGGGATTGCGTGTGGACGGGATGTTCATCCCATACGCGAACTCCTGCGTTACCGTTTTCCCGATGAGAATGGCCCCACTCTCTTTCAGGCGGGTGGTCACCGTAGAATCGTACGGGGGTATGAAGCCAGCCAGAACTCTGGAGCCAGCCTCTGTCGGGACTCCAGTCGTATACAGCAGATCCTTGAGAGCTAGAGGGATTCCGTGTAAGGGTCCTTTTGACTCCCCTCTGGCAATCTCTCGTTCCGCCTGCTCGGCAGCAGTATAGGCGCTCTCTTTCGTAACCACCGTATACGCATGGACTCTATCCTCTGTCTCCTCGAGTCGTTGGAGTACCGAGTCCAGGAGTTCGACTGGGGATACCTCTTTCTTGCGTAGCAGGGTCATTGCCTCGGCGATGGTTAACGCATAAAGCTGAGAAGACACAGTGCCAGCCCTCCCTACTTGGAAGTGTCCCAGCGAGGATCGAACGTCAGCTCTGGCTGTACCTCCGTGGAGGCGGGGAGAGCGAAGCGCCTGATAGCTATCAGATGCTCCTCCAGAGCGCGCGCAAGGGACGGCTGGGAGGATTCGGGCACCGGCAGATCGGCGACCTTCGCTAGTAGGGTCACTACTTCTGGCGTAACGTGCGGCTGACTCATAAGGCAGATCTCCTCCGCGTCGTCTTTGATTTCCCTTGTTGTGTGTTCGTTCTCACTGACCCCTGGGATCGAATGAAGCCGTGATCCACTGCGGCGCAAAGTCGCCACGTTTATGGCGAGCGAGGGTCTGCTTCTTCACCTGCCTCAAACCAGCAAGTTGTTGGGGTTATGTGTATAATGGACCCAGGAATTTGGA
>DOUV01000378.1 GCA_003520455.1 Chloroflexota bacterium
GATTCCTCTCCTCTACCACCCCCCGCACGGATGCCTCCCAGTCCTGCCATGTGCCGGGAGTGCCGATGGAGCGGGGCGCGTGGCGCGGTTGGCCCGGGATGTTGGCCTCGGTCCCCGCGGACCAGGCGCCAAAGATGGCGCTACAGTCGGGCCCGGTCACACTCACCAGGCGGTCCAGGTGATCAGAGGTGTCGCTCGCGCCGTAAGCGGCGCCGCACCTGGCCGGTCCGGCCCCGTTTGCTCTGGAAACAATAGCTCCGGAATTGCCCATTGCTGATTAGTCAAATCGGTCGAGTAGCCTTGTTCTTTCTTCTGCTTGGCCATGATCCAGACGGCACTCCTTTGTCACACTGCACTGACATGATTCGTCTTTGGGCTTGTAATGGCACTATGAGCCTCGATAATTTCAGAACGCCCTCTTAAAGCGAAGCCCCGCCTTGTGCATTCCCTGTTGCATCGTGCCTTCAAAATGGCCGTCTATTGGGAATGGCTTGCTGACAATCCAGCCGATAGGGTTATGCCGCCGTCACAGCAAGCCAAACGAAAAGACGTTTGGTCACAAGATGAATTACAAACGTTCCTGACCGGCACGTCGGACCATTGCTTAGCACTGACCTGACGAATTCCTTACACCTTATTGTGGCGCGGGTACGGCATGTACAGAATCATCAAGAGAACGCTGACGAGACCGACCACGAGCACGATGGCGAAGAGCGTTTCGTAGGAGAAGCGGTCCGCGATGAACCCTCCACTGACTGCGGCAAGCGTCATGACCGGCGCCACAAATGTGTTCGAAATGCCGACAAAACGGCTCGTTTCATGCGGTGGCGCCAATTCAAAGATCATATTGGGGTCCGCGGTGCGTATGGCCGCATAGACACCACCAACAAAGATGGCGACCAGGTAAAACGCCCAGGGTCCGACCGCAGTTAATGCCAGCGCTCCCATCCCGGCTATTTGGCTGGCCGCGAGGATAAACACGACCTTAAACCCCACCCGGTCTCCAAGCCACCCCCAGACCAGGCCCAGGGCACTTTGACTCAAGAAAATAATGAGGGTGAATATGCCCAGGTAGCCTTCGCTGAGATCGAATCTTTCGAGGGAATACAGAGCGTAGAAGGCATTCGCGATGATGCCTATGCCGAGGAAAGCACGAGCTACTATAAAGCGCAGGAAACCGGGCGAACCACGAACGTGCATGGGGATGTTCCTCAGAAACTCCCCGAGTGATTCCCTGTTCCTTTCGGCCGGAAAGGGCACCTCACGCAAACTGGCAATGAGAAACGGCGACACGAAGGAAGTCGCAAAGCCGAACCAGAAGAGGTACTGCAGGTTGGTCGGGTAGGCATACCGTTCCAACAGATAGGCTGCAGTCAGACCAGCGGAAAAGCCGAATAGATTGCCGAGCCCGTGTGTCAGGCCGTAAAAGATCCCTCTCCGTCGGATAATGTTCTTGCTGATGAAGTCGGCGTAGGCTGGGCCGATTAACCCGTTTGTAACCGAGAACAGGGCGTAGCTGGCAAAAAGGAGCACCAGCGCCTGATTATTGGATAGGAAGCCAAGTGATTGTGTCAGTAGGGCGATACAGAAGATGCCAAGCCGTTCGGAGACGGCAATCCAGAATATCGCCCCCTTACGCGTCGCTCGACCGTGAACCAGGTAAGCGCCCAGTAACTGTGGGAAAAAGAAACCGAGATAGTAGATGGCCGGAACAAAGCCAACCAGGAGGTTGGAGTCGGTCAGCTGGGAGGCGAAGTAGGGCAGGATTGTATCCTGCGAGAGCATCCCCAGTGAGAAGGAAAAGATGGCGGAATCCGACGCCAGCGCGACAAAATTCCATTTGTAATTCTCTCCAACGGCGTCCAAATACCCTGGATGCTGCTGAGCGATCTTTTGGATATCGGTGCTAAACATGAATGAAGGCCCTTCGCTCTATCGATCGAGTTCAATGAGAGCCTTGACTCCTTCGATGGCCGTTCTAATGGCACGATCGATATCCCACAGGACGCTACGATCCTCGGTATCTTCCTCAGGCCTGGATGGGGCGGCCATCAACATGACACCGCCTGCCCGCTTGCCATAAATACTCGCCAAGACAAAAATCGAGGCCGCTTCCATTTCGGAGCAGATCGCGCCGCCCTGGCGCCATGCCTGCCATCGCTCGTGCAGCATTCCGGCCACCGGCATTCGTTCCGGTTCAACCTCGCCGTACAAGGAATCCTTCGATTGGGTAATGCCCAACCGGTAGGGAACACCGGCCCGTTCGGCGCCCTTGCGCATGGCGAGCACCACATTCAAATCCGCTACAGCAGGGAACTCGATTGGCATGTACTGCCGGGAGGTTCCCTCATCCCGGATGGCAGCGGTGACAATCGCGACGTCGCCCGTTCTGGTATCGGGTTGAATCGCACCGGATGTACCAACGCGGATAAAGGTGTCCGCACCAACGGCGATCAGTTCCTCGACTGCAATCGCAGTCGAGGGGCAGCCAATACCGGTCGACGTGACCGACACCTTCTCGCCCGCCAGGGTGCCGGTATAGGTAACGTACTCCCGCTTCTGAGCAACCATCCTGGCATTATCGAAGTAGGCAGCAATTTTCTCGGAGCGAGCCGGATCACCCGGTAGGAATACGTATCGTCCGACGTCGCCTGTACGGAGATCGAGATGATGTTGCCGTGCTTCTTGCTTGTTCATACCTGTCACTACTACCTTTGGCTATCCTTGTCGCGCGCGATCAAGATTTTGACGGCCTCGATACTGGTCTCGATCAAGCCGGTCAGATCGTGCACCGGCTCCATCGGTTCCTCGCTTTCCTGGTTGGCGGCAATCAGCATGATGCCCCCCGCTCGTTTCCCGAGAATGCTGGAAATAATGAAAATGGCCGCCGCTTCCATTTCGGAGCAGATTGCACCTCCATCCTTCCACGCTGTCCAACGGTCTCGTAGGTAATTCTTGACCGGCATCCGTTCCGGTTGATGCTGTCCGTAAAAAGAATCCTTCGAGTGTGTGATACCCAGGTGGTAAGGATTGCCGAGCCGCTCCGCAGCCTCCCGCAGTGCAGTAACAACCTCTACGTTTGCCACTGCCGGGAATTCGACCGGCATATACTGCTTACTGGTCCCCTCATCTCGAATCGCGGCTGTGATGATGGCCAGCTCGCCGGGCTTGAGGTAAGGCTGCATCCCGCCGGACGTACCGACGCGAATAAAGGTATCAGCGCCAATCATCGCCAGTTCCTCGACTGCAATCGCAGCAGAGGGGCAGCCGATGCCGGTCGATGTGACCGACACCTTCTCACCGGCCAGGGTCCCGGTATAGGTCTTGTACTCTCGGTTGTTGGCTACAAGTCGAGGGTTATCAAAGTAGCGAGCAATTTTGTCTGTGCGTCCCGGGTCGCTCGGTAAGAAAACGTACCGGCCAACATCGCCGGGTTTCATCTGAATGTGATACAGGACTTCAGGTCGTTCCATGGTAGCATGCCTTTGTTGTCTTACAGAGAGTCGTTCGTGGCGATCGAATCATGCTGTCAACACGGCGCGGAGTGCGAAGACGACGTAGAGAGCGAAGCCGAGGGCTGATGCTCCCACCAGGAGGAGGGCGAAGACGGGCGGGAACGTCAGGCTGCGACTCCAATCCAAACTGTGGTCGGTGAGCACCCAGTAGATACTAGCCACCGAGGCAACTAACCCAACGACGAGAACAACGTAATCCCTGGTGGTCATTGCGACTTGCCGATAGCTGGTTTTGGTACCAGATGATCCAAACGCCCGAGATTCTAACGAAATTGAGAGTTGCTGGACGCGTTCGATGGCACCCACGAAGACAGGCACCATGCTCGGCAAGAGCGCACTAAAGCCGGTCCCGCGCATGCCGCGGGACTTTTGGGCGTTCAGCACGACGCCAAACTCGCGTTGGAGGATTGGGATGAGTTGAAAGGTCATGGTCAGAATAAAGTTCATCACATAGGGCATACCGATCCGTTGCAGTGACGTGAAGATGTCACTGGGGTGGGAGGTCATAATAAATACCAGGGCAAAAGTTGTCATCGCCACGATCCGAAGCAGGAGCGTAAGGCCGCTGTAGACCCCTTCCTGATAGACAACTCCTCCAGATGAAATGCGCCGCCCACTGAGGGTGAGCAGGGGGTATCAGCCTGCTACCGGGAGTAACCGCTGCGCCAAGCGCATGGCTGCACTCGCATCGGGCGCAAAACCCTCGGCGCCAATCTGCTCAGCAAACGATTGGTTCACCGGAGCGCTGCCAACCAGCACTCTGACTTGGCCGCGCAACCCGGCAACCCGCGTACGAACACTCCAGCCGGCTACCCGTCGCTCCAGTAGCGCAGGGACGGATCATACATTGCATGGACGTTCGCCAGTGGCGTATCCGACTGGATATGGTGGGAACTGGCAAGGATATAGCCTCCCCCTGTCCCCAACACATTCACACGCTCGCGTACCTCGGTGGCCACCTCCTCGGGCGTGCCCTGAGGCAAGGTGCGAATAATGTCGATGCCGCCGTGGAATGTCAGCCTGGTCCCGAACCGCTCCTTGAGCCCACGTGGGTCCATGCCCTTCGCATCGGGCTGAATCGGGTTGAGCACATCGATCCCGAGTTCGATCAGATCGGGGATGAGCGGAGCGATCGCCCCATCGCAGTGGTACATGACGGGCTTCTCGTACGCCCGCGCAGCCTCGATCAACCGAGCGTGTCGCGGCCGGACAAAGCGCTCCCACATCTTCTTCGAGATCAGAAGCGAGTTCTGGGTCGCGACATCATCGTAGAAGTAGACCATATCGATTCGCTCCCCTGCGATCTCGAGAACGCGCCGGGTATTCTCGACAGCCACTTCGGTCAACCGGTCCATTATGTAGAGTGGGATCTCCGGATTGAGCGCCAGGTCCATCAGGAACTGTTCCATCCCTCGAAGTTGCCAGGCAATTTCGAAGATCGAACCGATGCGGAAACGAATGTGGTACTCGTCGTATTCGTCCAGCCACCGAAGGATGTCAGGAAGCGGACTGAAATCCCACCAGTCCGGTTCGGGCCAGGCATGGCGCCTGAGGTCTTCCACTGTGCTGGCGTCGCCCAACGGCCAGGTGACGAATTCTTCATACGCCCCGGACTGGTTCTCCACCCGCTGCGTATGAGTGCCCCAGATATCATTCAGGGTGCCATCCGGATTTCGCCGGCGCCACATCCGATTGGGTGTCGAGCGGTTGAGGGTGCCCCACCAATCGACCGCCGCACCGTCTGCCACAACCCACTCCGGCGGGGCGCAGAACATATCATACGACAAGACCCGGCAATCGATCTCAAAGTGGCGCAGGAGTGCCTCCTGCGCCAGGTTGATGAACTCGGACGGGCGAATATGGCCTGTATCCGGCTGCAAAGACTCGACCAGCCGGTCCCAAATCTCGGGCGTTGCGAGAAAATCCGTGGGGACGCGATCAGGCTCCTGCTGTTGGATAGCGCTGTCCACGCGTTGGCGCGGTGTCATTCGTGTTGCTCCTGACAAGAGGTGCCCTCCCTGGGATATGCTTGTTATCTCAATCCGTCTGGTTGATGGATCCGCGGGCGCCGATCTCTTGTCCGGAGTGACGCTCGACGCAGCGGCTTTCCATTCCAGAAGACGCACGGCTCGGCGGTTCCCTGGATGTCTTCACACAGGTCGGCCCGGCCGCTCAGGCAGCGACGGCATTTCCCGCATTTCGGCTGCCAGTTGATGACGACGTGATCGCCCGGCCGCACGTGCGTGACCCCCCGACCGACTTCCTCCACCACGTCGGCGCCTTCGTGGCCCAGAAGGACCGGGCAGGTGCGGGCATACTCCATAGAGCCGATGTCGGTATGGCAGACGCCGCTCGCCACCATGCGCACGAGCACCTCGTCAGGGCCGGGCCCGCAAGGGTGGTTGTCTCCAGCCGTGGTGGTTGCCGGAGCGCCTCGAGCACAATTCCGGGCAGATTCATCGGCTCATTCCTTTCCTTTCTCCTCTGGAAGTCTCGGTTCACAGATTCAGCCACCCGGCGTAAAGCCGATCGACCATTGTACGGGTCGGGAGGGAGGGGACGACGCCGAGGCGCGTGCAGGCGAGCGCGCCGCAACGGGCGGCAAGCCGCACGGCGTCGACGAG
>DOUV01000834.1 GCA_003520455.1 Chloroflexota bacterium
GTGCCGCAGGCCATCGCTTCGAGCACGGGGAGGCCAAAGCCTTCGTAGAGCGATGGGTAGACGAAGGCCTCGGCCGCCGCGTACCAGAGCGGCTGCTCGTCCGCCGGCACGTAACCGGGAACGTGGACGCGATCCTGTAGACCCAACCGTTCGACCTCGGCGAAAACGTCTCCGTAGTGCCAGCCCCTGGCGCCGGCGAGAACCAGGTGATGCGGAAATTCCGGTCGATTCGACGCCGCGACCTCCGCGAAGGCGCGGATGAGCGCGGGCACATTTTTGCGCGGTTCCAGCGTCCCCAAGTAGAGCACAAAGCGATCCGGTAAGCCCCGGCGGGCCCGAAAAGCGGCCACCTCAGCCGCCGGTGGCGGTGCGAACTGCGAGTCGCAACCCGGATAGACCACCGCCACCCGCTCGCCCGGAACACCCAACCGGCGCACGATATCGTCGCGCGTGCTCTGCGAGATGGCACAGACCATCCGAGCGCGGCGGGCCGAGAGGCGCGTCATCAGCCGGAGGTAGCTCCGGTTGGCGGAGCGGAACCGCTCCGGCACCTGGAAGACGGTCAGGTCGTAGATCGTCAGGACCGCCGGGACGCTGAGCCAGAGGGGCAGCACGTAGGCCAGGCCGTGGAGCAGATCGAGACAGGCGCGCCGCACCGCCCACGGCTGGAGCGCCTGCTCCCACAGAATGCGGACCACCGGGCGCACAGTCGGCAACGGTGTCCGATAACGCAGAATGCTCGCCAGATGACCGCCGCGTTCACTGGTAAAGACGGTGTAGGCGAGCTCGGGATCAGCCTGCGGGAGGTGGCGCAGAAGCTGGTAAATGTAGTGTGAGATGCCCGCGCCACGGTAGTTCTGGCGCAGCGTCATGAGCTGGGCGTTCAGTCCGATTGTCGGCATCGCTCCGCAGCCGGCCAGGGAATGCCCTCCGGCAGCGTCTCTCCTGGATATTCAAGTCCGGGAGTATACCATAGGACAGTTCCGGAACCAACCAGCAACGAAGACCCTGGAACGAAAGGCCAGGCCAAGACTCCTCCCTTCTGGTGGTGGGCTCGATTCGTAGAGGCGCTTCCAGCAATTACCCGGCCACTGTAGGCAGACCGAGCACCTCGCGATAGACTTGCCATGTGCGCCTCGCGATCTGGGCCTGGGTAAAATGGGCGAGGACGCGCTGGCGCCCCCGCGCCGACAGCCACATCCGGCGGCCAGGGTCGGCCATGAGGTGGGTGATGGCGGCCCGAAGCGCCTCCGCATCGCCCTCGGCGACGACCACGCCGGCATCGCCGATGACGTTGGGAATCTCGCCGCTGGCCGAACCAACGGGAGGGACGCCGCAGGCCATCGCCTCGACCAGGACCCGGCCAAACTGCTCCTTCCAATTCGGACGGGTCAGTGAGGGCAGGACGACGAGATCGAGCGATTGGTAAAACGAGGCCATCTGGGTTGAGGGGAGTGGGGGCCGGAACCGCACGCGCGCGCTCAGGTCCAACTCGGCGGCGCGGGCCAGCAGGGTTGGCTCGAGTGGGCCACTGCCGCGAGCCACGAACTGCCACTCGCCGGGGAGCGCCGCGAGGGCGGCCAGTAGCACGAGGAGGCCCTTCTCCTCGACGAAACGGCCGGCGTAGCCGATGGTGAACGGGCGCGCCGGATCGCGGGAGGCCGGTCGAAAGCGCTCGGGATCGACGCCAAACTGGGGGATCACCGTCAGTGGGCCGGCGTAGCCTTTGGCCTGCAGGACGTGGCCGGCATCGCGATTGCCGACGATCGCATGATCGCTCAGCCGGTACACCAGCCGCTCGAACCAGGAGAAGGGCACGGGGTAGGCGCGCTGCAGGTTTTGCCAGGTGAAAAAGACAAAGTGGGCCCCCGCACGGTGGGCCAGCAGGGCCGCGTACGCGGTCGCGAGGTTGTAGGGTTCCTCGTCAAAGTGGAGCAAGTCGGGGCGGACAGCGTCGAGCAGCCGGTGGAGGCCGGGGTAGAAGTGGAGGTGAAAAGAACCATTGAAGATCATCGGCAGCGTCCACAACTCGTAGCCCTCGGTGTGGACGACCTCTAGCAGCTGGATCCCACGCTCGTCCTTCCAGGAAGGTGGCACCGCCACAGTCAGTTCCACGTCTGGCAAGGCGGCCAGTGCCTCCATCTTCGCCTGATAGGCGCCAACGACCAGGGCTTTGGACACATGAAGGATGCGCATCACCGGTTCCTGTTTGGGGCGCACCCGGTTATGATGCGAGAAACGCGCACCGCGAAACAATACCTTCGCCAATCAAAGGGCATTCATCCTCCCGAGTTGAGCGATCTTGGCGAAGATTTGCTCAATTAAAATCGGCTCAGGCATGTGCGAAAGCAATTTTAATGTTGCGGCCACATATTGACGGCCCCGAAAATGGGCTTTCAGGTCGTTGACACTGAAGATCGGGCAACTCGGTCGGAAGTGACGGATGAGGAGGTGGGAAAGATTACCCATAAACATAGCCCGGTTCGCGGCATTGTACACCGGGGTTGGGTTGCCATTCATGCAATCTTCCAGGCCCCCTCGTCATCCCCAAGAAGGAGTCCGTCGCACCCGCGGAGCCGCACCGGGGCGGGGCCCGTGTGGTCTCGCCTCGGCGTTGCTCGTCGCTTCGAGCGGGCCTGCCCCACCGATCCGGCGTCCAGCCAGCCGGTGACCGGGCAACGAGGGGATCTGGATCGCGAAGGGCGCGGAAGAGCCCGAACGACA
>DOUV01000981.1 GCA_003520455.1 Chloroflexota bacterium
CGGTATCGAAGATGACCCCGAGAACTACACCCGGTTTCTGGCGCTGGCCGGCGAGCCGCACCCGGTGCCGCCGGGCGTGCCGGCCAAGACGTCCATCGTCTTCGCCCTGAAGAACGCGCCGGGTGTGCTCTTCAAAGCCCTCAGTGTCTTCGCGCTGCGCGACATCGACCTGACCAAGATCGAGAGCCGCCCGATGCGGGGCACACGCTGGGAGTACGTCTTCTACCTCGACTTCGCGGCGTCGCTCGAGGACGACGCGTCTCAAAACGCTCTCCGCCACCTGGGCGAGATCGCCACGATGCTGCGGGTGTTGGGGAGTTATCCGCGGGATGCATAGGGGGTTGGAGGTGGGTGGGCAGGTTGAAGGTTGCAGGTTAAAGGTTGGGCCATGAGCTGGCAACGAAGTGATCAGAGACTTGCGGAGTCTGACAAGTCGAGTGCCAGTGGTTGACCGCCCAGGCCGGCGCCGCGGGGCAGCCTGGATGCTCACAACGGGTCCGGCCCTGGACCGAGTTCGCGCGCGGGACTACAGCGAATTAGGAAAGGAACGGATCTGCCTACAAGCAATTCGCTGGTTTCCCAATCCGCTGTAGTTCCCCCGCAGTCCCTCGCCCAACTGTCGCTCCCCCCGCGTAATGACCGCACCCCCGTTCGGGTCTCGAAGGCCTCAGCGCTCCTCGTGCTTGCCCGCATCCGCTACGAAGACCTGGTCTTTGTCTGGAAGCACGCGGGACTACAACGGATTAGGACAGGAACGAAATTGAATGCGAGCAATTCGTTGATTTCTCAATCCGCTGTAGACCCCTGCATTTTACACGTGACGGCCCTTATCTCATAGCTCATGGCTCTCTTTTCCGCGAAGAGCCGGATTTCGTTAGGAATCGTGAGGTTTTTCAAAAAAGATTGAAAGTGCGGGGAAAGCGTGATATACTGAGTGCAGAGCTTGCCTCCGCACAGTTGTACGCCGGTCTTGGCGTGAGGGTTCCAAAGCTCGGGCGTTGTTGCCAGAACCTTTAGGCTGCGCGTTGCTTTCCACGATGGACTGGCACTACCCATACACTCCCTACATGTTGCCCATGCTCGCCTCGGCGGCGTTTACGGCGGCGCTGGTTCTCTATGTCTGGCGACGCCGCTCCGTGCCCGGTGCGCTGCCGCTCGCCATGGCAATGCTGTTCACCATGCCATGGGCGGTAGGTGCCGCGCTGGAACTGGCCGCCGTGGATCTGCCGGCCAAGATCTTTTGGGTCAAGTTCCAGACCGTATGGCGGCTTCCCACGGTCACCGCCCTGCTCTGGTTCGTGCTGGAATACGCCAACCTCGGCCGCTGGCTGACCCGCCGCATACTGACCCTGCTTGCCATTCCCCCGCTCCTTGACCTTCTGTTGATTTTCACGAACGATGCCCATCACTGGCTGTGGCTCGGTTTTTCGTTTGAGGGGTACGTCCGCCCGGTGTACGGCAGTGGCAACTGGATCCTGATCGGCTATGCCTACTTGTTGGCTGTGCTCCGGGCGATCATTCTACTCTGGCTATTTGCGCGCTCGCCGCTGCACCGCTGGCCCGTTGGACTGATCCTGGGCAGCCAGCCCCTGACGTTCACCGCTTATTTGCTCGATGTTGCCAATCGAAATCCCTTTGCGCCGATGGACCCGACCATCCTTGCCCTTACGATTGCCTCCGCGGCGTATGCCCTGGCGCTGTTTCGGTTTCGAATGTTCGATCCGATCCCGGTTGCACGAGAGACCGTGATCGAGCAGATGCGTGAAGGCATGCTGGTCTTGGATACCCGGCAGCGTATCGTCGACCTGAACCGCGCGGCAGAAAAAATCCTGGGCCTCCCCGTGGCGCGCGTCAAAGGGTGTCATGCGGTTCAAGTCTTGCCCGCGTACCGCGACTTGAGTGCGCGGCTCGCCGACCCGCTGGCCGCACAATTCGAAATCAGCATCGGGACCGGCCACACCGCCCAGTATTATGCGCTGCACCTCTCGCCGCTGAAGGATCAACGCGGCTTTCCACTCGGACACTTGATTCTGTTCCACGACGTGACCGAGCAACAGCGGGCGCAGGCGCAGTTGCTGGAACAGCAGCGTGTGGTGGCGACGCTGCAAGAGCGCGAACGGCTGGCGCGGGAGCTGCATGACAGCGTGGGGCAGGTGCTTGGCTACGTGAGTATGCAGGCTCAGGCCATCTGCAAACGGGTTCACGATGGAGAAGTAGTAGCCGTCGAGGCCCAACTCACCCGCCTGGCGGAGGTTGCGCAGGATGCCCATGACGATATTCGCGAGTCCATCCTCAGTCTCAGGGCTTGCCCGGAACAAGAGTGGTCTTTCCTCGTCGCTCTCAAGCAGCACCTCGATTTTTTTCGGGACCATTACGGCATCCACACCGAATTGTCGATCCCGGCCGGGCTGGCGGAACAAACCTTCGAGCCGGGCGCCGGAGTCCACCTGCTGCGGGTCATTCAGGAAGCCTTGACCAACGCCCACAAGCACGGGCACGCCCGCTGCGTGCAGGTTGCCTTTGAGCTCCAGGAGGGCCAGGCACGGATCGTCGTCGCCGACAACGGGCGCGGCTTTGATCCGGACCAGCACAGCACCAGCGCAGGCGACCACCTGGGACTGGCTTTGATGCGCGAGCGTATGGGATTAATCGACGGACAGGTGACGATCCATTCCCGGCCGGGCGCGGGCACGCAGGTGGTGCTCCAGGTTCCGATCCGAGACGAAGTGATCGAGGAGGAGCGATGAAGGTACTACTCGTCGATGATCACCGCTTGCTGCTGGAAGGATTGGCCAACCTGTTGACGGCGCACGGTATCCACGTCGCCGGGATGGCGCACGATGGGCTCGAGGCCATCACCCTGGTACGGGCGCTCAAGCCGGAGCTGATCTTGATGGACATCCGCATGCCGCGCTGCGACGGGCTGGCGGCCACGCGCCGAATCAAGGCAGAGATGCCCGCGGTGAAAATCGTGATGCTCACCACCTCGACGGAAGACCAGGACTTGTTCGAGGCAGTCAAGTGCGGCGCGTGCGGCTATCTGCTCAAGAGCATAGCCGCCGAAGAATTGATCGAGGGCCTCGACCAGGTGCAGCAGGGAATTCCCCCGTTTTCGCCCGGTCTGGCCGCCAAAATCCTGCGCGAATTTGCGCGGCGCAGCCCGTCCGGCGTAGATGCTCCCACGCCCGGCCGGGAAGAATCGTCCGAGGCGAAGCCGGAGACCGGGCTGACCCGCCGGCAGCATCAAGTATTAACCCTGGTGGCCCAGGGCCTGACTTACAAAGAGGTAGGCGCAAAACTGGGATTGAGCGCGCGAACGATCAAGTACCACATGGCGGAGATTATGGAACAGCTCCACCTCGAGAACCGCGCCCAGGTGCTCGCATATGCCGGGCGCATGGGCCTGAATGGGTACGCCCAGGAAGACCAGGCAAACAGGCGCACCAACCGGAGTTCCGCCTCGTGAGCTGGCCCTATCAATACACCTCCTACGTCTGGCCTGTGCTGGCGACGATCGGACCTGCGCGAGTACATCCTCAACCTGCGCCTGGCGCCTTCCCTGTGGAAACCACTTCGGCCTGCGATTCATGCGCGAGCGCGCCGAACAGCTGGGCGGCTGCCTGGAGGTATATTCCCGTCCGGTGCCGGCACGCGCGTCGTCATTGAAATCCCACAAAGCGAAGCGGAATCATGAGCGTACTCCTCGCCGGCGAAACCACTTGATCCTTTGAGCTGCAAGTAAACTCGATACTGTCCCTGTGGACAGTCTCTGTACAGAGACTGTCCTTTTTTTGTCCCGCGGGTCATTGCGGGCGGTCGCTGTCGTAGATACGCTCGTAAGAAGATGAAAACACGACGAGTGTTACTGTATGGCAGCTCTTTGATCCTCGGGACGGTCGGCGTGAGCCTGAAGCGATACCCGCACCTGGAAATTGTCTCCCTGACGCCGCCGCTTCCGGCGACGGAGGAGGTGGGCGCGCTCATGCCAGACGTGATTATTTTCGACGTCGAGGCAGCCCGTCCCGAATCGGCCATTTCTTTACTGGAAGTGCGCCCCCGCCTGTTGCTGATTGGCATTGGTCCGAGCAGCGACCGGATGCTCCTGTGGTCCGGGCAACACTCGCGCGCGCTGACGATGCAGGATTTGGTGCAGGCGATCAACTCCCTGCCAGGTCCGAGCGACGCAAGCTTCTGGTCGTTGCACACCGATCGGCTGCGACAAGCCGTCGCGGCGCGGACGCCGATCCTAGTGAGTTTCACACGCCAACAACGACTGGCCTTCGCCGTCGCAGCCCTGGGGTTGTGTGTCGTGCTGCTGCTCGGGCTGCTGCTCGCCAATCCAATCCCGAACGCGCCGCTCGCCGGAACGGCGGTGAGCGGTGGGGCTGCTCCGCAAATGGAGCTGCTGATTGCTGGCGGCCTTGTCCTGGGCGCCATGCTCATCGGAGTGTGGCTACGCCACAGCCGACGCCACTGACTACGTGACTATTCGAACAACCGACCAACTCGGTAATCAGTGTTAACAGGAGGCAAATCATGAAAACCAAAGTCTTTCCACACTGGCTGCTCGTCGTAGGCCTATTCATCGTCGGCTCTCTGGCCATCGGGCCATCGGCGCTGGCCGGGCCCGCCTTGGTAGACCCTCCCGTTTACACCTGGACCGGCCTCGGTGCAAACATTGGCTGGATGGCTCCCAAGAACTGGAACCCCGAGGGCAGACCTGGCTCGGGGAGCGAGCTGGTCTTTCCCGAGGACGCCTGGTACGAGTACCGGACCAACTACAACAACTTTTTGCCCGGCAAGAATTTCTCCTCGATCACGCTTGAGGACTCGCAATACACCCTGAACGGGAACCGCGTGTCCGTCGAGGGCATCTACGACTATGGCCCCCCGCGCTCTTGGGGCAACTCGGGCGCTAACCGGATCAACCTCGACCTTAGCAGAAAGATGGGGACTACGCTTCTCCCCTTGCATGTGTACGTGAACGACAGCAACCACACTCTCTGGGTCTATGGAACAGTCGACCGCACCTCTGACATCTTTAAAGAAGGTGCGGGCGCGCTGTGGCTCAAGGGCGCAGGCAACTGGGCAGATGAATACCTCTTCGTCGAAGCAGGTACGCTGCTCCTCGACGGCGACCTGAGCGCGCCCGCCGGCACCTACGTGGGCGGAGTATACCCGGCCACCGATGGCGTCCTGGACCTGCGCGATACCCTCAACACCGGCGCTCTTGACGTCAGGAACAGCAGCACGGTTCGCTTCAACCTGGCACCGGGTGGTCTAGAGGGCTATATCAGGACCACGGGGCGGCCAATATTCTCGCCGAATTCCTCCCTGGACATCAATGTCTGGAATGATTTCATCCCACCACACTCGCGACGCTTCGTGCTTATTGTGAACGGCAGCGACCAGGATGCGCTTAGTAGACCCAAGTATTACGGCACCGTGTACACCTTGGCCGAGGGTGAAACCTTCACGCCCAACGGCCCCGCCCAACGCTTCGCCATTACCTATAGTGGTGGCGACGGCAACGACGTGGTGATCATGCCGGCCGCCCGCATCGGCGTCTACGTGAAGGACCACCTGGGCGCCCCCCTGGGTGGCTGGACGGTCCGCCTCCGCAACCCTAACCAGTGGAATCGTAGCGCCACCACCAACTCGCGGGGCTACGCCGAGTTTTGGGTCTACCCCAACAACGCGCATGACCCGTACGTCGACGAATACACCGTGTGCCCGGTCCTGGGGGACGGCTGGGTGCAGACCGGCGTGGAGGGCGGGAGTGTAGAGGGCTCCTGCACCGTGTTCTCCTGGGATGGGCTTACCGACAGTGAGCTGGACACCGCCTGGGACCAGGCGGTGACCTTCACCAACATCCGAAAGGCCGACCTGGCGATCAGCCAGAGCGCCAGCCCAGACCCGGCGCTGCGCGGCGGCGATCTCAGCTACGTGGTCTCGCTCCGCAGCTTTGGCCCAGGCCGCCACGATCCGCAA
>DOUV01000363.1 GCA_003520455.1 Chloroflexota bacterium
GGGACGTGCTGCTGCTGGCCGGACACATCCTGCGACGCCTCGGGGGGGCCGAGACCCCGCAACTGACCCCGGAGGCCTGCAAGAAGCTCACCGACTACCACTTCCCGGGCAACGTCCGGGAGCTCGAGAACATCCTGGAGCGGGCGGTCGCCTTGAGCGGGGCACTGATCACGGCCGACGACATCCAGATCCATCGGGTGCTGCATGCCAACGGCGGCCCGCCGCCGGTCGGGCAACCGGTCAGCCTGCCGGTACCGGGTATCCCGGGTCCCGGACAGCCGCACCACGGAACCCACGTTGCCGGGACCATTACCGGGACCGCCGCTGGCCACGACACCGGCCCCGAGGCCAGCTCGCCGCTGCCCTCGCCACTTGGGGACCGGCTGGATTCCGTGGAGCGCGAAGCGATCATCGCCGCCCTGAAGCAGCACCGCTACAACAAGACGGCCACCGCCCGGAGCCTCGGCCTGACACTCCGGGCACTGCGCTACCGGATGCAGAAACTGGCGATCGACTGAGGGCGCGCCCGGCAGCACCGGACGCTGCGCGTCACTTTGTGACGCCCTGCGTCCACTGCCCACGGACGGCGCCCGGGCTTATGTCGCAAGGTATCGACCCTGATCCAAGGAAGTGTCGTTTTTCACTTTGGAATCAATGATATTCGCGTCCACCACAAATACTGGCATGAAAGCTGCAATGGGATACCCGCAGGCCCACCAGGGTCGCCAACGTTCAGCAACCAACGAGTTTTCAGGCACCACCCAAGGAGATATTGCACATGACGAAGAAGATCCAGCACGGCTTCACGCTCATCGAATTGATGATCGTGGTGGCCATCATCGGCATCCTGGCGGCCATCGCCATCCCGGCCTACCAGGACTACACGATCCGCTCGCAGGTCACTGAAGGCCTGAACCTGGCCAGCGCCGTGAAGACCGGCGTTGCCGAGTCCTTTGCCGATCGTGGCGTCTGGCCGGCAGATCTCGATGCTGCCGGCGGCGATACCGCTAATCCGCCATCGGGTAAGTATGTCGGATCTGTCACAGTCGCCGACGGGACTATTGATATCGCCTTTCTGGGCGCTGCCAGCGGTGGTCAAGCGAACGATGCGATCGATGGCGTTGTCTTGTCGCTAAAGCCGATGGTCAGCGCCAACAACGACGTGATCTGGGTTTGCGGTAACCGTGCGGCTCCGGCCGGAGCAGCCGAAGCGACCTCAGGTGCATCAGGTGCCAATAACACGACCGCCAACGTCGACAAATACTTCCCGAGCAATTGCCGCCTCTAACACACGCTGCGGGCCAGTCCCTGGCTCAAGGAAGGGCCCCTGCCTCAAGGCAGGGGCCTTTTCTTTGGTTCATCGCGCAATACCGGGGAAAGCGGCCCGGATCTTGAGGAAGAAGTACTCCTGATCACGGAAGCCGTAGGCCATGCGCTTGATGACCTTGATGCGGTTGTTGATACCCTCGACGAGGTTGGTGCCCATGGGATGCTGGCAATGGGCGAGGATCCCGGGCAGGTAGGGCCTGAGTCGCCGGGCAAAGGTTCGGAGGGGGGCAATGCCACTGCGCAGGGCCTTGCGGTACCAACTGCGCCAGGCCCGTGCGGCGTAGCCGCTGTGGCGGTAGTGCCAGAGGTCCCGTAGGGCATCCCGCAGCACGTAGACGACGAACAGTTCTCGATTGGCTGCCAGTAACTCGTGCAGGGTGACATCTTCCCCGGCCTGCAGAGAGTCCCGGTTCTTGAGGAGCAGCCAGCGAGCACCCTTGACCAGCCGGCGCTGGGCCCGGTCGGCACGCAGCTCGTTGGCCTTGTTGACCCGCACCCGGTCGAGCACTTCGCGGCCATACTTGGCCAGCACGTGGAACAGGTCGAAGACGATGGCGGCCCGTGGGCAATGGCGGCGGACTTCCAGCTCGTAGCTGCCGTTCATGTCCATCACCGCCGCTTCGATCTGCTGGCAGCGCGGGCCGAGGAGCTCAAAGAACGGCTGCACATCTGCCCGGCCACGCCCAGGACCGACCCACAGCACCCGCCGGCTCGGCAGATCAACCACCACAGTGGCGTAGCGATGACCCTTGTGCAGGGCAAACTCGTCGATGCCGATGATCCGGACCGCAGAGAAGTCCTGGGGCTCGAGTTGTGCCCGTAGGGCGTCCTTGTCCAGTCGTTTGACCGTGTGCCAGTGGACCCCATAGAAGCGGGCCACGTGCTCCACCGTCATGAAGCGCGTGAGCGAGGCAATCGCCTTGGCCAAGCGCTGGGTCATGCGCTGATGCTCGTCCAGCCAGTCGATCGCCATGCGCTTTGGCCCGCCGCAGCGCTCGCACCAGACCCGCAGCACGGTGACTTCCAGGAAGGTCTGCGCATCGAACAGCGGCAGATCACGGATCTCCCGGACAACCCGTTCGTGAACCCGCTGGGTGGGCTCACCGCAGTGGCCGCACCGATACGGGCCTTGTTCCAGTGGCTCCAACCGGATCCGAACTTGCGGCGGGTGGCCTTCCCGCCGTTCCACACCGCTTACGCGAAAACCCGCCCAGTCCCCAAACCGTTCAATGAGCTCCGGTTCCATCGCTGACCCCTCCCAGGAGACTCAACGATAGGCCATTACCCCGCTAAACTGCGATGAACCTTTTTTTTCGTTCGTCTTTCCTGGTTCAACGCCGGGCAGATGCCCGTGGCCGGGATTCAGTTCGCGGCGGTCGACTGCTCCGTCGCCACGCCGGAACCGATGCGCACCGGGATGCCGTCCTTGCGTCGATAGGCCTCCTCGACGGCCTGCCAGTCAACGCGCGCCGGGCGATCACGCGTGGCCTGTACGTACTGCTCCATGAGCGCGGTCATCTCGCGATCGCGGGTGGGGTGGTCATCCTCGAGCGGTGGATTGACCTCCAGGTAGAGATCATCGCCGGACCAGCCGAACTTGTAGGGCAGGTTCATGATCGTCACCGGCGTGTTGACCGGGACTTCGGGAAACAGTGACGCAATGTCCTCCGGGTACATCCGGATGCAGCCGTGGGTGACCTGCATGCCCACGCCGACCGGCCGGTTCGTGCCATGGATCAGGTACCCCGGCACGCTGAGCCGCATCGCGAACTTGCCCAGCGGATTGTCGGGACCCGGCGGCACCACCTTGTCGAGGAACCCGCGGCCATCCTCGAGGTGCTCCTTGCGGATCGATTCCGGCGGGTACCACGTTGGATCCTTCTGCTTGGCGACCACGCGCCAACGGCCGATCGGCGTCGACCAGTCCATGCGGCCGATGCTGATCGGGAAGGTCGATACCATCTGCCGGCCGTTGCTCCGGAAGTAATAGTACAGGCGGTATTCCGCGATGTTCACGACCACGCCATCGCGTTGCGTGCCCGGCAGGATGAAGCGCTTGGGCAGCGTGACGGACGTGCCATCGCCCGGCAGCCAGACATCCACTCCGGGATTGGCCCAGACGATTTCCTCGTAGCCCAGGCCCTGGATCCGCGCGATGTCGGTCAGCGTCTGCTCATGGCTCGCGGTGACGGTGCTGACCGCACCGACGATTTGCGTGTCCGGCGCCAGCGCGAAGGTATCGGCCGAGGCGCCGGCAAGCACCGGCATGAGCAGGCTGGCGGCGAGGAGGAGGACGGCGTGGAATCGCGTTCCATGGCGGGGGGCAACCGGGAAGGCCGGCTGCGTTGACGGCAATCGCATTGAAAG
>DOUV01000644.1 GCA_003520455.1 Chloroflexota bacterium
GCTGGCGGCGGCGCCATGATGGCACTCACCGCACCGAGTCCCACTTGCAGAACGAAACCGGCCACGAAGCAGAGGGCCCCCAGCACAGCCACACCCACCGCGAGTTGGAGACAGCCGCGCATCGTCAGTTGGGGTCGCATGAATCGGCTCCTATGCCTGGGCGCTGGCTCGCACGAGATCACGCACGGTGACAAGGAAGAGCAGCGTGATAATCACAGCCGACGTCACACACCAGGGACAGATGGCGTAGATGACGAAGAGTTCGACGTAGGTGAGCCAGGCTGAGAAGGCGACTCCAACAAAGAGAAGCACGAATTGCGCGAGGAGCGCCAGCTCGGCCTGCTGCCCGCTGAGCCGGCCGCGTAGCCACACGAGGCCAAGCACCGCCAGGTAGGTCACCAGGCCGAGCACCGCGACCGGAACGCCCATGAACCGCGAGTACGAGCTGGCCTGGACGACCTCACATTGCCCAATCCCGGCGCATATCGCCCTGCCACCGCTCACATAGACCCAGGAAAGATAGCCGGCGATGAGGCCGCCGGCAACCGCGAGCCCGCCCTCCACCGTCCGAGCGGACAGGCGGGCTCTGCCTGGTACGGCGCGCTGTAGGAGGCGCCCACGCGTGGCGCCCCGCCCGTGTGCGCTCATTTCGCAAGATCCCTCTCGATGCTCGTCTGCAAGTCACGAAACGGTACGGCCCCTTCCAGCCGTACGTCGTTGACGAAAAAGGTCGGCGTCCCAGTCACGCCACGCGATTGGGCCTCGCGGGTGACCTGCAGCACGTCGCTCTCGTGTTTCTTGCTATCGAGACACGTGTTGAACTCGCTTTGGTTGAGCCCGACCTCCCCGGCGAAGCGCTTGAGATTGGCAACGCTGAACGTTCCGCGGTTCTCGCCCGCCTGGGACGCGAAGAGCTTATCGTGGTAGATCCAAAACTCGCCCTGATCCTCGGCGCAAAGCGCCGCTTCTGCCGCCAGCAGGCTCTCCTGCCCGAGGAAGGCGACTGGCTGATACTCGAATCGGACCTGGCCGTTCGGGATGTACTGCTGCTTCAGTGGGTCGACTGTTGTTTCGTCCGCCTGCTTGCAGAATGGGCATTGGAAATCACTGTACTCGACGATCTTCACCGGCGCATCGGCCACTCCCAAAGCCCGTCCATCGACAGGGAGGCCCTCATAGGACGCGGCGGGCGCGGGTGCTGCGGCCGGGCGGCTGGCGAGAATGATGGCGACAATCGCCACGACGGCCGCCAGCGCGATCGCTCCGAGCACGACTGGGCGGCGCAGCAACGAGGGCTGCGCCTTGGCTTGGTCCGCTTTACGACGGACGACACGTTGGGCCACAGGAAGAAAACCTCCTACGAAAATAGCTGCCGGCGATTCGCGGCCAGCCCTTCGTCTGTTCGTTCGTTGCTGATGCGTGCCTGAATTGCTCCAGTTGGGGCGGCGTGAAGCGTGAAGACCGAAGCTCCATCCCGCGCCGCTGCGCAGACGAATTGAACCACCTCACACGACTTCAATCTGAGCCAAACGGAATGGCCTCAGAAGACCTCTTCGGGCCAATCGATCATCTCGACCGTCACCAGCTCGCCGGCGGCGAGCCTGGTGACGCCCTCGGGCACAACCAGAAACGCGTTGGCCCAAACCAACGAACTCAGAATCCCCGATCCCTGGACGCGGACGCCACTGCCCCGCGTCGTGACGTGGTACTCGCCACTTGTCGGGTCGCGATTGACGAAGGCACGCATATAGTGCCGCCGTCCGCTATTGGTGACATCTTCCTGGAGACGGGCCTGCACCTGCGGGTGCGGTCGCGGCGCGCGGCCGCCCATTTTCAGGATGGCCGGCCGCGCGAAGACCTCGAAGGCAACGATAGCCGCAACGGGATTGCCCGGGAGGCCGATCAGTGGAACCGGCCCGTGAGGGCCGCGCAACCGGCCAAACGCCAGTGGCTTGCCGGGCTTGATGGCCACCTGCCAGAAATGCATCTCACCCTCGGCGGCTAAGACATGCTTCACTATGTCGTAATCACCCACGGAGACGCCCGCAGAGGTCAAGAACAGATCGACATCGTGCGCTAGACCCTCCCGCACCTTCGCCGTCAAGTCAGCAACGTTGTCGCGAGCGATGCCCAGCGGGATCGGAGTACCCCCAGCCTGCTCGACGAGCGCGGCGGCCGTGTACTCGTTGGAGTTGCGGATCTTGCCGGGCGCGAGTGGCTCGTCAATCGCCACCAACTCGTCACCGGTTGCCAGGATCGCGACGCGCGGGCGCCGGACCACCGGCACCGTGGCGCGCCCGAGTGCGGCGAGCACTCCGATCTCAGCGGGCCGAAGGAGTTGCCCTCGCGGGATCACGACCGACCCGGCGCGCAGATCCTCCCCTGGCTCGCGGACATTCTGGCCGTCCACCGCGGCCGCCAAAATGGCCACCCGCCCGGCGCCCGGTCGTTGTCCTTCCGGTAACGCTTCACTGGTCTCCTCGAAGCGCACAACCGCGTCGGCCCCAGGCGGGAGCGGCGCACCGGTCATGATCCGGACGGCACCGCCCGGCGGCACCGGCGTCTCTGCCACGCCGCCCGCCGCCACATCGCCGACCACACGCAGCACCACCCCCGTTTGGGCGCTGGCCCCGGCGGTGTCGCCGGCTCGAACGGCATAGCCATCCATCGCCGAGTTCCGAAATGGTGGCACGTCGAAATCTGCGATGATGTCCTCTGCCAGCACCCGGCCCCGCGCCTGGAGCAACCCTGCCGATTCCGCCGGCACGGGCTCAAAGTGCCTCAAAATCTCGGCCAGTGCTTCGTCAACGGCTTTCAACGCCACTGTGGCTCGTTCCCTCCCTCGCACGCTCATAGCGGACCACACCCGGCTGCCGGCCGGCTATCTCAGCAGTGAGCCCGGCGCCACCACGCCAGCCCCACCATGATCACGGCGACAGCGAAGCCCGCGACCAGCACCCAGATTGATTCAAGCAGCACGGCTGCGGCGCTACTCAACCAGAGGAGCACGAGAGCCCCCGCGACGGCACGCAGCAATCCGCCTTGGGCGCGCTGGGCGCCTTGATGAAACTGGCGCCGATCATCTCGCATCGCTCCACATCCCTCCGGCCGGATTCTACCACAAAGCACACAACGCGTGTAACGACAGAGCACACACAGGGCCCATGACGGACGGCCAACGTCTTCCAGGAAAACAAAGAGCCCAGAAACAGACCCTGGGCTCTTCCATACTGCCACCGGTCGCCCGGCGCCGTTTCACCTCACACTAACTCGACGTCGTGGGGTTTACTCTCGCTCACGCCGGCCGGACTCATCTTGATAAACTCGGCATTCGCCTGAAGCTCGGCGATGGTGTAGGCCCCGCAGTAACTCAAGCCGCTACGCACTCCACCAACGAGCTGCATCAGCAACTCGTTGACGCTCCCCCGGTAGGGAACCATGGCCTCAACCCCCTCGGGCACGATCGAGTTCCAGTCGAGGTCGGCGTTGTCCTGCCGGCTCATGGTGGCACTCAGGCTCGCCATGCCCCGCGTGACCTTGTAGCGTCGCCCGTGCCGCTGGACGATCCGTCCAGGGCTCTCGCGCGTCCCGGCGAAGAGGCTCCCGATCATCACGCTCTGCGCACCGGCCGCCAGCGCTTTCACAACGTCGCCCGAGGCCCGAATACCCCCGTCGGCGATGATGGGGACGCCTGCCTCCCGCGCCGCGGCGGCCGATTCCATGATCGCCGTCAGTTGTGGCACCCCGAAGCCGGTCACGACGCGAGTGACGCAGATCGATCCGGGTCCCACCCCCACCTTGATCGCCGTTGCTCCGGCTTCGACCAGATCGCGCACGCCGTCGCCAGTGGCGACGTTCCCGGCGATGAGTGGCACTGCCGCGAATTCCTGGCACAGGCGCCGCGTCATCTCGATCGCGTTGTCGCTGTGACCGTGCGCGATGTCCAGGACCAGCACATCGACGCCCGCCTCGACCAGCAACCCCGCTCGCTCCTGTTCCCCCGCTTTAACGCCCACGGCGGCTGCTACCCGCAGCCGGCCTTTCCGATCCTTGGTGGCCTCGGGGAACTGCTGCCGCTTGACGATATCCTTGCTGGTGATCAGGCCGCGCACGCGCCCCTCCTCGTCGATCAAGGGCAGCTTCTCGACCCGCGCACGGTGCAGGATCGCCCGAGCCTCGGTCAACGTCGTGCCGGGCGGCGCGGTGATCAGGCGATCGCGGGGTGTCATGAGGTCCCGAACCAGGGCCACGCCATCATCTGCAAAGAGGACATCGCGGGTCGTCAAGATCCCCAGCAGGCGATTGTCACTGTCTGTCACCAGCAAGCCGCCAGTGTCCCACTCGACCATTCGGACGCGCGCCGCGTCAACGGTAAGGTCCGGACCGACCGTGAACGGCTTCTCGACCACCAGGTTTTCGGCACGCTTGACGCGTCGCACCTCGGCCGCCTGGCGCTCAGCCGACATGAAGCGGTGAATCACGCCCAGGCCACCGGCCCGCGCCATCGTGATCGCCATCTCGGACTCCGTGACGGTGTCCATGTTGGCACTGATGATCGGAATGGCCAGGCTGATGCCGGGCACAAGTTCAGTCGCGGTGCTGGTATCGCGCCGCGACTGCACCGGCGAACGATGTGGCATCAACAAAACGTCGTCAAACGTGAGGCCTTCGTGTTGGCGAATACGCATCCTGACTCTCTCCTGAAGCGACCCTCGTTCGCTTTTTTACCGCCAAAACAATTATAACACCGTCGCCAAGAGAGAGCACGTAACCCATTCGGCCATAGGGCTACTCGAGTCTCAAGGTGCAACGCAGCTTCATGGTGGCCTTCAGAACCGCAGCAGGTTGCCCTGACAACCGACCCAGGTCCGTCGCACCGCGCCCGCCCGACGTTCGAGCGACCCCTTCGGCCGGCTGACGGTGGCCGGAGAGCCTAGATGTCAACCTCCCATCGTCCGTGCGACGTCACTGGGCCTCGACGAAGCGATTCGTGAAAACCTTGGCTACGTCCACATCCTGGTCCAGGAGCCCCGCCTTGCGCATGAAGTCGTGGCTCGTCTGCCAGGCGGCCGGGTCGGAACGGCCGAGCGGGTTGGCCCGCCAGTACTCGATCGTTTTGGCGAGCACGCGCCGCTGGAGAGCGGCGTTCTCTCCGCCAGCCTCCGGCACGTACTGGGCCACCACCAGATCGAACGCTTCGTCCGGGTGGTCGATAGTCTCCTGCAGGCCACGCAGGAAACCGCGCACGACTCCCTGGACTAGCTCGGGCTGCTCCTGAATCGTCGCCTCGTTGGTGATCAGCCCATTGGCGACGAGGTCGATGTACTTCGAGACGTCGGCCACGCTGATGTCCTTGTACCCTTGAGCCTCCAATTGGAGCGGCTCGTTGTTGGCGTAGACGACAATCGCGTCCACCCGCTTCTCAACCAGCACCGGCACCTGGTTGAAGCCGATGCTCTCGAGCTTGACCTTGTCCTGGTCAATACCCGCTGCCTGGGCCAGCGCCAGCCATCCCACGTAGTTGGCGCCGAAGAGGCCCGGCAAACCGACGGTGTGGCCCTCTACATTCTTGGGATTGCTGAGATCTAAGGTTAGCGAGGCCAACGCCGTCGGGAAGCGTTTGTACCAGGTTGCCACGTAGACCACCGGGAGTCCCTTAGCCCGCGCCAGCAGGATCTGGTCACCGCTGGCGACCGCGAATTGGAGCTTGTTGGTGCCCACGAGTTGGACGATGTCGTTCTCCATGCCGTAGTCGAGCGTCACGTCCAGGCCCTCGTCGGCGAAGTAGCCCTTCGATATCGCCACGTAGAACGGGGCAAACTGGACGTTGGGCACGAAACCCATCGCGACGGTGACCGGCGTCAAGGCGCCCGCCGTCGGCGTGGCGGCGCCGGGCGCTGTG
>DOUV01000607.1 GCA_003520455.1 Chloroflexota bacterium
AACCATCGTGCAGGTGCTGAGCTCGGCCGCGCTGGTCTATGGCGTTGGAGGGTTCGCCGAGATGGGGACACCCGGCGCCGCAGTGGGCGCACTCGCGGGTCGCGCCGCGGGCGCGGGACTCCTGCTCGTCTGGCTCTGGCACGGGCGTCTCCCCCTCCGCTTGCGCGAAGTCAATTGGCGGATTGACCGACCGGCTGTCGAGGAGATGGTACGCCTGGGCAGCCCGTCGGGAGGCGAGCAACTCGCCTTGCGGTTGGGGCAGATCGCCAACGTCCGCATCGTCGCCGGTCTCGGGACCGTCGGGTACGCTGCTTACCTGGTGGCCTTCAACAGTGTCGTGCTGGCCTTTCTGATCGGCATCGGCTTCACGGCTGCAGCCACCACGGTCGTAGGCCAGCGGGTAGGGGCCGGTGACGAGATAGGTGCGCGCTCGGGAGCGCGCCAGGCCTGGGGCCTCGCCGCGGGGACGATGGGACTGATGGGAATCGCCTTCGCGTTCGCGGCTCGGCCGCTTCTGGGCTTCTTCACGAGCGACCTGCAGGTGGTGGCGCTCGGCGTCGTTCCGCTCCAATTGGTGTCACTGGCGCTCCCGGCCGAAGCCACCAACCAGGTCCTCTCTGGCGCGCTGCGCGGAGCCGGCGACACGCGCTGGCCGATGGTCGTGACGGCGACCGGCAACTGGCTGATCCGCCTGCCTCTGACCCTGATACTCGCCGGCCCGTTTGGCTTGATCGGTGTCTGGTGGGCGGTGATTGCCGACATGGTCCTGCGAGCGCTCGTGAACATCTGGCGCTTTCGGGGCACGGCCTGGCTACCGGCTATTCGGCCGAGAGCTGTGGTGGAGCAATCTGGTCTCTGGCGAAGTGGTGAAAATTCGTAGGAACTGGTGAGAAACGAGCGATTGGAGGTCAAGCGCTCCGCCCTCAGGGTCTCTCAATCTTTTTTCTCCGCGATGCACCGAAGGCACGTGGCAACTCACAGGAACTCACGAGGTGCAGGGCCAATGAGTTTCCGCGAGTTCCGACGTATGGGAAGAGGGATGGTCACATGACCGAAGTGCGGCTGGCAGTAACCTTCGAGGCGGCGGGCGACCCGAGCCCAGCCGACTCTATCTTGCAGACCCTGCACGAGTCGGGGGTGCAGGCGACCTTCTTCCTCGATGGGCAGTGGGCACGCGCGCACTCGGAGCTGGTGCGTCGCATCGCAGCAGAAGGGCACGAGCTGGCCAATCATGGATTCAACCACCCCGATTGGACCACCTTGAGTGACGAGGCAATTCGTGCCGACCTCGAGATGACAGAGAGCCTCGTGCGGGAACTGACGGGCCGTGAGGTAAAACCGTGGGCGCGACCGCCGTACGGGGCCGTGAACGACCGCGTCCTCGCGGTCCTTGAACCAGCGGGCTACCACGCGGTCTACCGCGATGCCGTCGACGGGGGGCATTGGCCAGGCGAGACCAACGCCGACTCGATTTACCAGCGATCCGTACAAAGTGCCATCCCTGGCGGTGTCATTGTCTTCCATACCAACCGCCCGGAAACACCCAGGGCCCTACCGGGCATCCTCGACGATCTCAGCGCGGCCGGTTTCCGGTTGGGTACGCTCACGTCGCTGGGCCATGTGCCGGCGCCCCGTCTGGAACGCCATCCCGACTTCGCCGGCCTCCAGGTGCGGACGGGGTACATTCGCCCGCGGGCCGCCGGCCGCTGGCAGAGCCTAAACCTGCTTGAGATGGGCACCGCAGCCCGGCGCGACACAAACCAGGCCGAGTGGGCGGCTCGGACGGATGGAACCGACCTGTTCCTCCTGACAGGCGATGGCGTGGATCCGGCGCCCTGGGCCGACGCCGCCGATGACCGCTATGTGCTGGTCCTGGCCGGCGAGCTGCGCTGCAACTTTTGCGATGCCTCGGGCCGCGATCTCGGGTACCTGCTAGCACGGGAGGGTGACTTGTTCCTCTGTCCGACAGGAACGAGCTACCAACTGGGACCGACGCCTGCAGCCGGCCGGCGCTGGGTTGCGCTGATCTGGCAGGGCCTGAGAGAAAGTGAGTAACCGATGCATGCCGACCTGATCTTCACACGCGGAATCGTTCATACGCTTGACCCACGGCGCCCACGCGCCGAAGCCGTCGCGGTCGCCGGTGATCGCATCCTAGATACCGGTAGCTCGACCGAGATGCTCGCCTACAGAGGGCCACAAACGCGGGTCGTGGAACTGGGCGGGCGAGCGCTCCTGCCCGGCTTCTACGACGCACACCAGCATCAGCTCTATATGGGCCTGGGCTATCGCCAGGTCAACGCGCGTGTCCCCTCCATCCGTGAAATCCTGAACCAGGTGCGGGCGCGGGCCGAACGCCAGCCGCCCGGGAGTTGGATCGAGGGCGCAGGCTACGACGACAACAAACTCGCCGAGCGCCGCCACCTGACGCGCCACGATCTGGATGCGGTCGCGCCCGACCACCCCACCTTCATTACCCGTACCTGCGGCCACGTGATGGCGCTCAACAGCGCTGCCCTTGCGGCCGCCGGGATCGGCCGCGAGACCCCTGACCCGCCCGGAGGAAGCATTGACCGCGATCTCGATAGCGGGGAGCCGACCGGCGTCGTGCGCGAGTCGGCGATGGAGTGGGTACGGCGGGTGGTGCCGCTGCCCTCCCTGGATCAGCTCAAGCTGGCTATCCTGGAAGCAGCCGACGTAAACCTGCGACTCGGCATTACCAGTGTCTGGGAGCCGAGCGTCGAGCCCGACCACGTGCGCGCCTACCGTGACCTGGAGGCGGACGGACGCCTGCCGTTACGCGTAACAATGGCTCACAAGAAAGTCCTCCGGAGCGGCGAGGTTGTCCCGCTTCCCCAGCCTTTCAGCGGGCCGTGGCTGAAGCTAGTCGCGGTCAAGCTCTTCCAGGATGGGGGCATCGGCCCCCGGACGGCCGCGCTCACCGCGCCCTACGAGGGAGAACCCGACAACCGTGGGCTCCTGCGCTGGTCACAGGCGGAGCTCGACGCGATCGTCCACGAGATTCACCACGCGGGGCTGCGCGTCAGTATCCACGCCATCGGGGACGCGGCCATCGCATCGGCCCTCGACGCCATCGAGGCGGCGCTCGCAGCCCAACCGCGGGCTGATCACCGCCATCGTCTCGAGCACTGTGGCCTGCCCCTCCCTGCCTTGCAGCCGCGACTGGTTGAGCTGGGCGTCATACCGGTGCTCCAACCGCCCTTCCTGTACTTCGACGGCGGCACCTACGTTCGCAACCTGGGGGCCAAACGCTCCCGCTGGCTCTACCCGGCCCGCACTCTCCTGCATTTAGGCCTGACGGTGGCGGGCAGTTCCGATGCCCCCGTCGTGCGGAATCACAGTCCCCTGCTCGGCATTCGTACGGCTATGACGCGCGTGAGCTTCGACGGCGTGTCCGTGGCCCCCGAGGAGCGGGTGACTCTCGATGAGGCACTTCAGCTCTACACGCGAGGGGCGGCGGTGGCCGGAGGCGAGGAAACTGAGAAAGGGACGATCACCGCAGGCAAGCTCGCCGATTTAGTCGTGTTAGGGGCCGACCCCGCCGCACTTCCGATCGAGGAGTTGGCCGACATTCCGGTCGAGATGGTCGTGGTGGGCGGAGAGATCCGAATCACGGAGCTGCCAGGTTCTTCCGGTGGCTGAAGGTGAAACGGAAGTAGCACCACATACCGTGGCTCATGATCATGACATCGGACAGGAAGCGGTGGCGTTTGGAGGAGACAGCTTCGACGCAATTCAGGGGCACTGTCAACTGAAGTGAGGTGAAACTGATCGTATCGAGAAATACAACGGTGGGAAGTGCCTACAGGGACCTCCCGCTGTTGAATGCAATCTGTTTATGCCGCTTCGCGGAGCCCCGTCGCCTCGTCCCAAACAGCAAAGCATCGCCGGCGCGATGCCTGGCGCGACTCTGCTCGTAGATCGGGGCAAACGCAGCGAGAAAGCGTTGAGTGTGACCCGCCGACTTGCAGCGCTGCATGACCCGGTCGCGCTGTCGTGTCGGTTGATGGAAATTCTTGGCTCTGTTGTTGAACCCTTGATGTTGGCGAGGTTCCACCGCCGACAGGATTTCCTTCTTCGCCACACCACAACTCGCCAGCGTATCCGTGATGATCACACGCGGCACGTCCCGCAGACCTTTCGCGCCTGAGTGCGATGCACCTGCTATCCTGAGCTCTTCGGTCGCCATGAGCCACCCGCCCTCGAATCGAGCGTTTCTGAGGGGGTGAGGTGCAATGCACCTCGACAATCAGGGCGCCAGGGCCGCCCGCAATGCCTCGTACTCATCGACGGTGTCGATATCTTGCACCACCTCGGGCGTGTCGAAATCAACCGCGACGATGGCCTCGCGATGGGCGTTGAAAACGGCGCGCCCCCCACTGTCGCCCGTCACGGCGAGCAATTCGGGCCAGAGGGCGCGGTCGAAGAGCACCGGGTTGCCCCGTTGCCCGTGATAGCGCGGCATAACGATGGGGGCCAGGCTCGATCGGTGGGCCTCCTGCAACACCGCGATGGTCGCGGGGGTCACGCCGGGCTGATCGGCGAGGAGGAAGAGCGCCGCGTTCGCACCGGGTGACGCCGGGGAGGCCTGCGCGAGGAGCGCGCCGACG
>DOUV01000112.1 GCA_003520455.1 Chloroflexota bacterium
CGCATCGCGCCCTGGCCGATACGGACGTTGCCGGTGAAGACGGCGGTGCCGTCGGTCTGGTCGACATCGAGGTTGTCGGCCGTCACCTCGACCGGCAGGCTGCTGTCCTGCTGGACGCTGCCAAAGGCGATCTGCGCCCCCTGCGCCATGGCAAGGCCCGGCAGGGTCAGCGCCGCGACGAGAGCCGCGAATGCAGTCGATCTGATGAACACGTCGGTCTACTCTCCCGGCTTTGGCGGCTGGTATATCAGCTTGACGCCATTGCTGAAAACCAAATGTGGCCCGCCGGTGTCGGGGCGGTCCCGCAGCACCATGCGCCCGGCGGTGAGATCGCCGGCCGGGGCCCGACCCTCGACGGGGCCGGGAGTTTCGGCGTAAAGCGTGTCGAAACCGGCGTTCAGCCGATCGGTGGTCAGCACATAGCCCGAACTGGTGGTGATCCTGACATCGCCGGTCAGCGTGGCGCTGTTGTCGCGCTGGTCGACCTCGCCGCGGTGCGAGGAGAGGTCGATCTCGACCCCCGAATTCAGCGTCATTCGCGCGGTGACGTCGCGGGCCTCGATCAGCCTCGGATCCGCGGCAGAGGGGCGGGTGCGTTCGGTCCGCATGGTGACCTCGTGGCCCTCGCTGCTGACCCCGGCAAAGGTGGCCCCGGTGGCACCCAGCGATTGGGCGCGTTCCTGCAGGTCGATGCCCGCAACCGGCAGCGTCTGGTTGGGGTCGAACCCGTTCGAGATCAGGAACAGCGTCGACAGGATACCGAGCGCCGCCAGCGGCAGCACGATCTTCATCCAGGCCACGAACCGGGAATGAAGGTTCTCGCGCCAGGGCATGATCAATGGGCGAAGATGTCGATCTCGGGCCAGCCCGCGAGATCGAGCCGCGCGCGGGCGGGAAGAAAGCCGAAACAGGCTTGCGCCAGCTCGCTGCGGCCCTCCCGCGCGAGGCGTTCGTCCAGTTCCTCGCGCAGTCGGTGCAGGTAGAGCACGTCCGAGGCGGCATAGTCGAGTTGCGCCGCGCTGAGCTCGGTCGCGCCCCAGTCCGAGGATTGCTGCTGTTTCGAGATGTCGATGCCCAAAAGCTCCTGCAGGAGGTATTTCAGCCCGTGCCGGTCGGTGTAGGTGCGCACCAGCTTGCTGGCGATCTTGGTGCAGTAGACCGGCGCCGCCAGCGCGCCGAAGGCGTTGAGCAACGCGGCGATGTCGAAACGCCCGAAATGAAAGAGCTTGAGCACGTCCGGGTTCACCAGCAGCGCGGCGAGGTTCGGGGCCTCGGTCTGCCCCTGCGCGATCTGGACGATATGGGCGTTGCCGTCGCCGCCCGAGAGCTGCACCACGCAGAGCCGGTCGCGATGCGGGTTGAGGCCCATCGTCTCGCAGTCGATGGCCACCACCGGGCCGAGGTCGAGCCCGTCGGGAAGATCGTTGGAATAGAGGTGGTTCGCCATGCGCATTCCCTTCGGTGGAGGGAATGGTGCCCAGGAGAGGACTCGAACCTCCACGTCCGTAAGGACACAGGCCCTCAACCTGCCGCGTATACCAATTCCGCCACGCGGGCTCGTGCGAATCATTATTCTATTTGCTTCCGGTCGGCTGTCAAGTTTTGGCTCAAGTAGGCTTTTGTGCGATCGCGGTTGGCCCAGCCCTCGGGCAGGCCCCTGGGGAAGCCGGCCATCTTGGCCAGGTCGCCCACGAGACGGATGATGGGAATCAGCGGGGCGGCAGCGACTTTGTGCTGCCAGGCCAACTGGAGGCGCGCCAGGCGCTTGAGCGGTGTGAAGAACATCGCCCCGCCACCGCCGGCCAGCGCCACCAGGCCCAGCGTGGGCCGTCGGGCGAGCAGCGTGAGCGCCAGTGGAAGTGCCAGCAGGTAGGTGGCGTAGCGAATGGCGTGCCGCCTGGGCCAGAGGAGCCCCTGCCCATCGCCGTAGGCGTAGTTGCGGTACTGGCGGGCAAACGCGGCCAGTGACGGGCGCGGCCGAAAATAGACGACCGCCTCCGGCATATAGGCAATGCGGGCACCGCCGCGCAGCAAGGCCAGGTCGAAGAGCACGTCCTCGGAGTAGCTCATCCACTCGGGGTAACCGCCAACGGCAGTCCAGATCGCCTTCGTGAAGGCGACGCTGCGGCTGCTGGGCAGGAAGCGTCCACGTCCCATCTCCTCGGGGGCCGGCAGCGTGGTGGCCGCGAGGGCGTCCTCGAAGCGCGAGCGCGGATCGGGCCGGAAGAAGCCGCTGACCAGGTCGGGCGGGGACGCACAGTGTGCGCCCCTCTTGCCGAAGGGTCCGGTGAGGTGCTCCAGCCAGGCCGGATCGAGGCGTACACCGCCGTCAGTCACGGCGATGACCTCGTGGCGGGCGTGGCGGATGGCGATGTTACGCCCCTGGCTGATGCCGGCGCCGGGCGCGACGATCACGCGGAGCGACAGGCGGTCACAATAGCTCTCCAGGATGGCGACGGTCTCGTCTCGCGAGCCGCCGTCCACCACCACGATCTCGTCCGGCGGGCGGCTTTGGGCGAGGATGCTCTCGAGCAGCGGGCGCAACGCATCGCCCTCGTTGAGGACGGTCAGGATCAGGGAGACCTTCATGAGAGGATGGGAGGTAGATGGACGCTTGCTTCCGTGGATCGCTTCGTGAACGGTGAAAAGCCGTCACTCCCCTCTTCACGTTTCACGCTTCAGGCATCACGTTTGCGAGCGCCACCGCGACCGCGGCAGCGACGCGAGCGTTGTTCTGAAGGAGAGCGAGGTTGGCCCGCAGAGTGCCGCCTGCGCTGAGCTCGCTCAGCCGGCGCAGCAAAAAGGGCGTGGTGCCGGCACCCACGATGCCCGCGGCCTGGGCCTCATCTTCGGCCCGCTCCA
>DOUV01000655.1 GCA_003520455.1 Chloroflexota bacterium
CTCTTCGTCTGGCGCATCCGGCTGGTTTTGCGCCCGGTGCGTGGCGTCCTGGATGCCGTGGCCGGTTTCGCCAGCTCGGGCTGGTTCTGGCGGCTCGGCGCCCGCGCGACGACGGTGCTCGCCAGCGGGGTGCGCGGCGCCATGCGCGTGGTGGAAGGCGAGAATTACGGGTGGCTCTTGTTCTTCGTTTTTCTGGCGCTTTTCTTCCTGGCTCGGGGTTGATAGGCCCGCGATGATCGACGTGATCCGGTTGCTCACTTCGGTGGACCGCGTGTGGTTCCTCGTGAGCGCCCTGGGCGAGATTCGACTCGCCATCCTGATCGCCATCAGCGCCAGTCTGGTTGCGATGTTCGTGGACTGGCGGCTGGGACTCATGGCCCAACTGCTGCAGTCCCTCTTCGTTGGGTTCCTCCTCTCCCACGTGATCCTCCCGCAGTTGGCCATGCTCATCCCGCTGGTTGGGGCGTTGGCCGGCTTCGTTCTCTATTGGACGGGCCGGCGGATAGCGACAGAGGTGGCACGCACCGGCCGCACGGAGACCTGGCGCGGTCGCTCGAGTGCAGCCGGCTCCCCGATGGGCCTCCCTTTTCGCATTCTGACCCTGCTGCTCTGGGCGCTCGCCGTCTCCACACTCGCATCCCGGTTTCCCATCCCGGAGGTGCCCGCATCGCTCAATGCCGCCGCGTACTGGCTGGTTAGCATGGGTCTTCTCGCCATTATCCTGACCCGCGATCCCTTCAAGACCGGCCTGGGCCTGCTGACCTTCTCGAACGGTTTCGAGTTGCTCTACATCTGGTTCAATCCCGGACTGCTGGTCTTGGGGCTTCTGGGGATCGGGAACATCCTGACAGCCCTGGTGGCCTCCTATCTGACGGTCGCCTACCATGCCGACCTGCTGGTGCCGCCGGAACCGGCGCCCCTCCCGAATAGCCGCGAGGCCTTTCTGCGCGCCGTGCGTATGCTGTACCGCGCTCCTCGCCACCAGGCCGAAGACGAAGAGGAATCGGAAGAGGCGCTGGTCCCATGACCATCCTGCGGGCGACCCTGGCTGCATTCTTGCCCTTTGCTGCGATCTGGCTCCCGCTGGCAGCGATGCCGCTGGTCTACCTGGTTCGCCGGAGGAGTTTCATCGCCGCCGCCCTGGCGGCGGCGACGGTTCTGGTGAGCGGCTGGATGTTATGGCAGCGGCCCCCGCCGAGTAGCGAGATCTTCAACCGCCCACTGCTGCTCTCCGAGATGGCGCGCGCGTTGATTCTGGGCTTGAGTCTCTGGCTGGCTGTCGCCTTCTTGTACGCCTGGCGTGTCGCTCAGGGCCGTTCGCTCTTCCCGTTTCTGCTCGTCTCCTACGCGCTCATCAGTGTCGCACTCTTCTTCCAGGAGCTGGTCATTCGAGTCCTGATCCTGAAGATCGCCTGGCTGACCGCGATTCTCTTGGTCCAGGGGGGATTCTCGGCCACCACGCGAGCGGCTTCACGCTTGCTCATCGTGATCGTTCTGGCGGTGCCCGCCTTCTTGTCCGCGGCGGTGCTGATTGACCGCTACACCCTGCAGCCCGATCTCACCGGTCTGGTCGGAATCATCGCGATCTTGCTGGCGTTGGGCTTCAGTCTGATGTTGGCCATCATCCCCTTTCATGCCTGGCTGCCCCAGTCGGCGGAGGATGGCCCGCCCCTGATTGCGGCCTTCCTCGTCGCCGGTCTGAGCAGTGCCTACCTGGTGCTGCTCGTGGATCTGCTCGGTCGCTACCGCTGGCTGGCCGAGAGCCCCCAAATGCAGACCCTCCTCAACAGTGGGGGGTTGCTCGTGGCCCTGGCGGGTGGACTGCTGGCGTTCAGCGAGACCCACCTCGGGCGTCTGTGGGCCTACACGACCCTTGCGGACCTCGGTTTCCTGCTGCTTGGACTTGGCCTCGGCACAATCGTCGGGCTCGAGGGCGCTCTGCTGGTCGGCGCGGCCCGGCTGCTTAACCTGTTGGTGAGCGGTGCCGCCCTGGCCACCATCCGCCACCGGGCCACCAGCCTCGAAATCAGCAGCCTGGCCGGTGTGGGAGCGAAGCTCCCCCTGACCATGCTGGCCCTGGCAATCAGTGGGTTGGGGCTGCTGGGTGTGCCCCTGACCCCCGGCTTCCCGGGCCACTGGATCGTGCTGCGCGAGCTGCTCAGGGATCATCCGACCTGGGTCTGGTTGCTCCTGGCTTCAATGGGCCTCGGGATGATCGGCTACAGCCGCGCGTTTGCCGCCGCCTTTCAGGAAGGCCTGGCGGCGCGGGTCGCCACCATCGAGCGTGAGCCCCGCCTGGGAACCGCCCTGCTTCTGGCTGTCAGCGCCGCCGCGATCGGGCTGGCCCTCTTCCCACAACGGCTCCAACCGGCCATCGACTACGTCCTCGCCTCACTCATCCGCGTTCGACTCTGAGCTCCCCTCGCTCGCCGGGCAGGTTCACGACACGCCGGCCGGTGATCGAGTGCGGCAACGCCTCGATTTGGACAGCGACACCTCTCGCGGCGGCGGCCGCGACAACCTCGAGCGGCACCACTGTTCATGCAGCGGTCAATTCCTTGACTCTCTCTAGGACAAAAAGATGTGGGAATTTTGGTCAAGAAACAGCCTTACTGTCTTGCGCTTCATCAGCGCGTGTGGTATCCTAGCGGGGAGCTTGTGATACTTGCCGGAGGAGGGAGCATGAAACGAGCGCCCCATCCATGGGTTCTCCTGGCCTTTTTGGCGCTGGGCCTGCTGGTCCTGAGCGGCTGCCAGCGCCCGAAAGATCAGGTCGTCGGACGCCAGGCGTCCCCGACATCAGCGGTCGTCCTTGCGCAAGGGACGCCGCCGCCGACCGAGCCTGGCACCGTGACCATCGGCATTGAAACGCCCCAGACCGGGATCTCGGTAACCCAGGCGGCCGGTGAGAGCGGGTCCCCTGAGATTTCGTCCGGTGGTGGTATCACGCCCGCCGGTGCCGAGGCCTCGCCCGCCCCGGCGACCGAGACGGTCGCGACCGCCGTGCCGGAACCCACCACGGTCACAGTCGAGACTGGTCCGTCCGCGGCGACACCTGAGACGGGTCCCGCCGCGGCAGCCGCCGGTCAGACGGTGAGTTACACCGTTCAGCGTGGCGATACGCTCTACAGCATCGCGCGGCGCTACGACACCACCGTCGAGGATATTCGCGCCGAGAACAACCTGTCCAGCAATTTCATCTACGTCGGCCAGGTCTTGCACATCACACCGGGACCTGGGGCGGGAACATCGCCGACCCCTGGCCCGGGCACGGGCGGCACCTACGTCGTCCAGCGCGGTGACACCCTCATCGGGATCGCGAGGCGCTTCAATACGACGGTTGAGGCCCTGGCCCGCGCCAACAACCTGACCTCACCCTACGTCATCTACGTCGGCCAGACGTTGACCATTCCAGGCGGCACCGGTTCAGCCGCGACGGCGACGCCGGCCACCGGCCAGCAGCAGATCTATACGGTTCAGCGCGGCGACACGCTCTACAGCATCGCGCGACGCTACAACACCACCGTCGAGGCGATCCGCCAGGCCAACGGGCTCAGTAGCAATCTGATCTACGTTGGGCAGAAGCTCGTCATCCCCTGAGCGACGCTCGAGATTCGGCCATTCACACTCCAGGCGCCTCCCATCGGCAAACCGGGAGGCGCTTGTGCGTGCCGCGGTACGCCTTGATGTTGCCGGGATCTCATGGCGAGACGTGCACCGGTCCCTTTTGCTCGTGAAATTCGTGCCCGGCGTGGCCGGCTTTTCGACCGGATGGAGAGCTGCACCTGGAGGAGGATCCGTACGAATCGGAAAGGAGCGTCTCGTGAGCGAACAGATTCTGAATCGTCGGACGGCCTACGCCGGCCGGCTGATCGACCTGGAAGTGGCGCGCGTGCGGCTGGACAATGGGCACGAGACCGAGCGTGAGGTGGTCCATCATCCCGGCGCGGTCGCGATCGTGGCGCTGGAACGCGAGGGGGCGGGATGGCAGGCGCTCCTCGTGCGCCAGTTTCGCTTGCCGGCCGCTCAGGCACTGGTGGAGCTCCCGGCCGGCACAGCCGAAGCGGGTGAGGACCCCCAGGCGACCGCCCGGCGCGAGTTGGCGGAGGAGGTCGGGCGCCAGGCGCGCGCGTGGCACGAGCTTGCCCGCTTCTATCCGAGCC
>DOUV01000248.1 GCA_003520455.1 Chloroflexota bacterium
GAGCACGGTGCGCAGCCGGTCGCGGCGTGCCTGCGCCGCCGCTGCGGCTTCATTCTGTGGCTCGAGCTCGATGCCGGCCTGCTGGGCCAGGAGCTTGAGCGTCTCAGGGAAGGAGAGCCCCTCGCACTTCTGGACGAAGGTGAAGACGTCCCCGCCGGTCCCGCAGGCGCCGAAGCAATGCCAGGTTCCAGTGTGAGGGAAGACCATCAGCGCTTCGGTGCGGGTGTTGTGATGGAAGGGGCAAAATCCTTTGTAGCTGCGCCCCGCCTTCTTGAGGGGCACGTAGCGACCGATGACCTCGACGATATCGAGGCGTTGCTTGATTTCGTCAATTACGGCATCGGAGCGCATTGGACCTCTTTGCGTGGCTCAACGGAGATATTGTAGATCGGGCGTGAACCACCAGGTGGTCGAACCATCGGTGGCAATGAGGTGCCCGGCCGCCGGATCGAATCGTAATGCAGAGAGTAGAGTCAGTGGGCGGCGGTTGTCGCCGCTCCGGCGGGCCGCCAGCGTGCCAGTGGTGGCGTCGAGGGCAACAAGTGCTCGAAAGCGAGCGGTTAGTGGATAGGCGGCGAAGAGACGGTCGCTGCCTGGGTCGTAAGCCAATCCCAGAAGGGTTCCTAACCCGCCCACACTGTACTTCCAGAAGACAGCAGCGGTCGGTACATCGAGAGCGAGGATGGTGCCGGTCCCAGCATCCGCCACAAAGAGACGCGACTTGACGTCGTCCCGGCTGGGTGCGAGCGCCAGGGCCAAGGGTGCCTCGCCGACCGGGATACTTCGGAGTATAGCATAAGTGGGAGGAGCAAGAAAAGCGAGACGCTTCTGGGCCGGATCGGCAACGATGAGAATGTCGCCAAGCCAGACCAGGCCGCCGGGGCGGGGAAGTTCGCGCTGCTCTGCCAGCAACTGCCCGTCGGTCGTCCAGATCAGGACGCGACCGTCCGGCGCGCTCGCCGCCATGTGTTGGCCATCGGGAGAGAGGGCCACGCTCCAGAGCGGTCCCGGGGCCCGGAGTTGTCTCGTCGACGAGCCACGTGTCACAGCGACGCCACCGGTGGTCAGCTGCGCGTGGACGGCGCCAGCCTCAGCTTCAGCCGGGAGCGCGACCTGGGGGAGGCCCGGCGGTGGTGGGGTGCCTGCGGCGGATGTCGGAGGAGCGGCGCGGAGCGGCCTGGCTGCCTCGTTCGCCGCCAGGAGTGGCAGGTAAAGGTGGGTAGCGGGCGCCTCAGTCGCGGTTGGGGTGGCGCTCGGTATGGGCGGCATCGCCACCGTCAGGCTCACGTCGTCGAGGAAGAGCCAGGTGCGGCGGCCGTCGCCGTCGTTGATGGAGTTGACATAAATCCAGATCGTGCGGCCCCGATAGCTGCTCAGGTCGAAGTCGAGCCGCTGCCAGCCATCCCCGTTTTCGGCGGCGCTCCAGAGGAGTGCCAGGAACTGGCGCTTGTCATCCAGGAGAATCACCTGCTGGCGGTCGCCAGAGTCTTGGCTTGGGGGGGACCCGGCGGGGCGCGCCGCCATCTGAGCGCCAGTATGGTCCGTGCTCCCCGGCGGGGCCGGATCATCCTCCGTATGCGGCCAGAGCCAGAGGGTGAGGTCCGCGCTGCGGGCATCGGCTGGAATCGTCACGGCTTGGGAGACGCTGGAGTAACTGGCGGCATCGTTGCTGGGCGGCGTGATGCCGAGGCGCACAGCCCGCTGGCCGCTGTGGACCACGCTGCTCGTGTAGGCGCCGGTGGCCGGACCATTCTCGCCGAAGCGCCAGGCTTCGTCGCGCTCGAAACCGCCGTTTTGGATCAAGTTACCACCGTCGGGAACCCGAGTGGGTGTGGCGGTTGGTGTAGTGGTGGCGGTCGGCGTCCGGCTTGGGGTGGCAGTCACGGTCGGGGTGGGCGTGGGGCCGTCGACCTGCACCGGCGCCGCCGGGCCGCTGTCGAAGGTGGTACCGGCCGTGCCGCCGTAGGCCCGAGTGTAGAAGACCCCTCCGAGCGGGCCGCTCTCGGCCAGGAAGCTGACGCTCAGTGTGCCCGGCACGACCTTCTGGAACTTGGCCTGGGCCGCAACGACATCGTACTGGCGGTGGGCCGTCCCGTTGGGGTAGATCCAGTCCCATACGGCCCAATTGCCGAACGAATCCACCAACTCGTAAGGGGTAACAGCCTGGACCTCGGGCCAGGCCTGCCAGTAGTCGGAAAGGGCACGGCTGACGTAGTCGGCGCGGTTGTCCTCGGTAATAGCCGGAAAGCCATCCCAGGCGTAACTGCTGTCACCCAGGGCGTACCCGGTCTCCGTGAGCAGGACTTTGAAGCCGCTGCGCCCGGCTGCCCGCAGCCGGGCCAACTCGAGCAGGTAGCTGTCGATGGTCGCAAGGGTGTGGCGCGCCGTGCCACCGTGGAGGTTGTACTCCGGCGGGTGGTTCGAGGGGTAGGGATGTGCGGACCACAGGTCGAAGGCTTCGAGCGCGCCCGGAACGGCCATCATGCCATCCACGAAGGTGGTGTTGAGAATGTTGCCGCCGGGCGCCAGGCCGCCGTTCGCGATCAGAATGCGGCTGTCATTCAGACCGCGGATCGCAGCGGCCACATCACGGAGGAAAGCCCCGTACTCTGCAGCGTTGGCAGCTCCACTCCATTCGATGTCAAGGTTGGGCTCATTCCACACCTCAATGATCAACGGAATCCCATCGCGCCGTGGCAGGTCGGCGACGACGCGAGCCACGGCGGCGGCGATGGTGGTATAGTGGCCGGGGCTATCCGCCGCTGGTTTCTGCCAGCCACTACCCTCGAAGCGGCCGGCCAAGCGAATGATCGGGTGCAACTCGTGGTTGTAGGCAGCTTCAACAAAGTAGTGCCAGCACGAGCGTGCCCCCGAGGTGGACGTGGTGACGGGGTAGAAGAGCTGCCTGACGGAGGCGCCGGGGCCCATCAGCGCCCGGGCGCGGTCGAGTTGGTAGTCAACGTAGGCCGTGTCCGTGCAACGATCCTGAACGAAGGTATGGATGCCGTGAGCATTGACCCAGGCGCCGGGCGGCGCCTGGAGCTCATTCCACTCTAGCCGCTGCCCGTTCACACCGGGCTCGGTATGAGCCACCAGGCGGCCGTCGGCCCGGATGATGGCACTGCCGGGGACGTAGCGAAAGCCGGGCGGCAATTCGTCGGTTACGATGATGCCGGTCAGTGCTGTGGCGGCGCGATTCTGGACGATGATATCGTAGCGCAACCGCCCGCCCGCGAGCACCTGCGCCGGCGTGGCATACATCTCGACGCCCAAGATCCCCACGGAGGTGGCTGACCGGACGGCGCGAGTCGCAATGAGGCCGAGACCAAAGACGACAAGGACGGCGAGGAGCCGGCCAGGCGGACGATGCATCGGGGCAACCTCAAGTCATGGTCGGCCGGAAAGCAACAGGGGCTACACACGGGCCCTGCTCGGGGCGGCCTGTGGTTGTTCGATTATTGTGCCGCCGCCAACCGAGCGGCGAGGAGTATACCATCAGGTCGCAGCCGCCGCGAACGCCACGTGCCGGTTCCCGGTCTGAATCCGCCGCGTCGCTGGCGGCCACGCTCAATCGCCGCTCGCCGTTGGCGTCGCCGTCGGTGACGGGGAACGAGAGACCGTCAGGCTCACATCGTCGAGGAACAGCCAGGTGCGGCGGCCGTCGCCGTCGTTGATGGAGTTGACATAAATCCA
>DOUV01000782.1 GCA_003520455.1 Chloroflexota bacterium
GCGTCACGGTCGGGCCGGCATTCGTCCACGCTCCGCCACACACATCAATCCGCCCGGCGCCCCAACGCCATTTCTTCAATCAATTCGCGCGCCCGCTTTGGTTTGGATTGAACAGCAGCGTGCGGCGCACGAAGTCGAGCGTCGCAGCCAGCAGCAGGCCCACGCTGAGGTCGTTGCTCCCGCCGACGCGCTCGCGGTGGAGGGGCGTTGCCGCGGCGGTGAGCGGCGCAACAAGTGGAACGGAGCCCCGTGGGCCAAGGGCCTGGCTGACCCACGCCGGACGCGTCCGGGTTGATCTCGAGTGTATCTATCGTCGCTGAACGCTGTTGTGGCATGGTGCAACTCGCGACAGACTCCTCGTCACGCCAGGGAGAGCCCCTCATTCCGCAGGTCCGGGAGTGGGAATTCAACTGCTTCGGCGATTTGGTTTACATCTGAGGTAACTATTCAGCCGGGAAGAGAAGGAGGAGACTTCCGAAGTCTCGACGCAGATTTTGCCACAGAATGTGTTCTGGAGCGACCAGCCCGCTTTCATAGCAAAGGCTTCGCAAAGACTTCGGAAGTCTCGCTGAATGGTTTACATCGGTTGGTTGGCTGGCCATCGGCGTCAAGCTCCCAATGGCGGGATGGATACACGTAGGGGGAGTTGAGGATTGGTTCGTCAAAGAATTGTTCTGTCATGCTACTCGTGCGATCTTGTGGGGATGAGAAATCGGATGCACCCCCTTCCCTCCAACGACCAGGTTCAGCGGCGCAGTGCCGGCCACCGTCGATGCGCCCGGCGTTGCGTCCGTTGGAACGCGTTGTTATACGCCCTTCTGCGGCCGTAGCTTGCACTTCAGAAAGAACTCGATATCGTCTACTGCGGATTCTGCCTGCCCGCGTACATACTCGTCGTCATCGGCCAGCGCTCCGACAACTACAGGCCTGACTAGCTCCAGATCCAGTTGTCTATGGATACGAGCAATGTGGCCGAGGCCGAGGACTGCATTTCCTCTCACAACCGCATCAGAGTGACGGGCAAGACGCAGGCAGATCCCCATGGCCCATACTGGATCATCACTATAGAGCGCCGCAGAGAGCACAGCCACGTGGAGCTGCTCGGCATCATCACGCTCAATGGCAGCTTCGATTCCGGCTTCGGAAAATACGGGTATCTCCTCGTACTCTCATGTTTGGCTCTTCCGTGGCCGTATAACCGCCAGCGTCAGCCGCCCGCCGGAGCACCAGCGGAGGCGGGTCGGCTGCAGCGGGTGTCAGGCGGCTTCTTCGTGCATGGAGAGCCTCTCCAGACGGCCCCACCAAAGAGGTCCATCGCTTAGCTTCCCACCGCTATCAACACCTGCTTTGCTTCCTCCGGCAGTTCCACAGGCACGAACATGGACGCCGGATAGAGATATCCGTCAGGCTCTGATCGATCTTCATCTATGAGGCGAAGCATATTGTGCGACTCCGCTTCTGGATCCGGCAGCCTGCGGTACACTTTCCCGATAATCAGGCTGGCCGGATTGCCCTCATTGTTGATGCAGATAACAAATTCACTCATCGCCGGCGGTAGTCAGCCATCGCCTGCAAGAAATCGTTCCAGGTTGGGTCATCCGCGAACATGCCGGCCTTGGCCAGCCAGGGATTGTCCACTTGATGCTCTGGTATATCCACCTCGACTTGCACGAATTGCGTCCGGCTGAACAAGTGACGAATCAGCGCCCGAACGCGCTCCAGGGCTTCTTGCTCGGTCGCCCCGTGCACCACCGAATCCGGCCACAACACAGGACGGGCCACGTAGCCATTTTCTGCTTGTTTGAGCAATATCACATGGAAAGTCAAGGGTTTCACCTCTCTGGATCAGAAATATAATGCAGCCTGACTTGTGAGGCAACCGGGGAAACGATGATGGATTGGTGGATGCTCTGTCTGAAACATCGTGCGCTCTGTCTCCAGGCCGCATAATGGCTTGCGGCTGAGCCGCCGCGCCCTCCTTCAGAACGCCGCGAATGGAAAACGAGCGTTCGAATTGCAGCGTGTTGGCACGGTCGGCTCCAGCCGCTTGTTAGCCAGCATCCCACTTGAGCAGACGCGACCAGGCGATTATTTGTGCTTTCAGGCAGACTGAAGACGACGCGCAAATGAATTCACAAGGACACGTTCGGTTTTGCGTGGTAAATCTACCAGAACAAAGTATTCTGCAGGGTAGAGGTAGTCTTCGCCACTCTCATCAATGATGCGCAGATCTCCATCCTGCGCCGCGTCTTCATCTGGCAACACGCGATAAACCTTGTGCAGCTCCAGAGAGGCTGGATACTTTGAGTTGTCAATGCAGATAGCGAACTTGGGGACAGAATGCTTGTTTGCCTTCATAGCCCTAATCCAGATAACGCTTGCGCTTGATTTCCTTGCGGCCTATGCCATGTGCCTCGTACCAATGCAATTCGGCTCGGCGTATTCGCCCACTGGGGAGACGAATCATCGCAATTCCTTTCAGTTTGCGCCAGCGACCTTGACCGTACTGCTTTCGCAATCGTGCAATCTCTCGGATTGCACTCCCGACGGCAATCGTTTCGATGTCGGTTATCTCACTAATGATTTCAAACGGTTGCATGGAGCGCTTTGAAGAGGTCGTTGTGTCGTTGGAACGCGCTGGCTAACGGGATGGGCAAAGCCGTGCCCACACAGACCGCACCCGCAGTTTACCTCAAAATGCCTCAACCCACCAGAATAAAAAACCTCGCTGGCGGCGCCGGCTTCATGCCCTGGTTCGCTTGCCGTTTGGGCTGCAACGTGACCTTTTTAAGCCGCTTACTCCCCAACTTGCTCCTCCCATTGCCCTCGCGGCCAAAACCACTGTGGCCCTCGAACCACCCTGGCGGCGGACGACCCCGCCTCCCGTCGGCCTGATCGTCCTCATCCGGCCGAGCCCATCGCGTCTACGGCGCCGCACGACAGGGCGCCGCCGTTCGATCG
>DOUV01000466.1 GCA_003520455.1 Chloroflexota bacterium
GGCTCGTCCGGCGCCACGCGCAGGTCGCTGCGGCGCAGCGACGTCACCATGTTGCCGAAGTGATCGATGTGGAGGATCTCGCCATGCCACACACCATGCTCGTCGTGGAACCGGCGCGGGGCGGGCAACATCACCAGGTCGGCTGGCTCCAGTGCTGGTCCCAGCGCTTCCAGGGGGACTCCCGCTGCCAGGTGAGCGCCCGCCGGTGCGAAGACATCGCGTCCGTGGAAGGTGATGCTGATCTGCGGGAGCTGGTAGCGCCGCTCGGCGAGGATCACCGCCGCATCGGCCGGGGCCTCACGCAACACCAGACTGAGTACCCCGTTGTCGGGCGCGACGAAGATGTACCCGCCGGTTCGGATCGCCACCGGGCGGCGGGCACTCCCCACGCCAGGATCCACAACGGTGACGAAAATCGTCCCGGGCGGGAAGTACGGCACCGCGATCGACAACGAGTAGGCGCCGTGCCGCACGTCCTGCGGTCGGATCTCGTGGGTCAAATCCACCACCCGCGCGGTGGGCGCGATTCCGGCGATGACCCCCTTCATGACCCCAACGTAGATATCTGCAGTGCCAAAATCGGTAGTCAGTACAATCAGTGGCCCGGCCATGACCTCAACACCTCCAACGTGGGAGCATAACACCCGGCCAGACCAGCGTCAACTGCGTCGTGAATCGAGTGGCGGCGGGCTGATCCATGCTCGCGTCATCACGCTTCAGGTTTCACGATGAACGGCGGCGGTGCGGACAACCCACGGGTCCATTGAGCGGCGAGCTGCGGGCGCAGCACGCGCATCAGGATAGGATCAGCCCCTAAAGTACCATGCACAGGGCTTGAGTTTGCCCGGACGCTCCCCTATAATCTGTCAGGGACTGTGTGTCCTTGAAGCGAAAGGAGTTGACCGGCATGGCCAGTTTGGCGCACGCCAGTGCGGAATTCGTTCAAGCTCTGCGACGCGGACTCGCGGCGTACGATGCGGGTGACCACGAGCAGGCCTACGACGAGTTCTCTCAAGCACTGGACATCGAGCCGGATAACGTGTGGGGCCTGCTCTGGAAAGGCGCCACCGCGCCCAGCCCGGCGACCGCAGCCATGTGGCTGGAGCAGGCGCTGGCGCTCGACCCCGAGAACGAACACGCTGAGGCAGGTCTTGCCTGGGCCAAGAGCCGCATGGATGGAGCGTCCGTGGGCGGCTCGACGCAACTCGCGCTGCCTGAATCTGAGAGGCTGGCCCCCGACTGGAGTGCTGAAGAGGCCGCACGGACCGGCGAAGCGGAAGAGGAAGCCGATCTTTCCTGGCTGGGTGATCTCCCGGCAGGGGAGGAGGAGGCCGCCGAGTCGGTCCAACGAGCCGAGGAAGATGAGGCCGAAAGCCCCCAGACTGAAGCCGGCGACATCGAGCTCGCCTCCGCGGATGACGAGGACCTCCCTGATTGGTTGCGAGATATCCAGGAGGCCGCCGATGATGACGTGCCGGATTGGCTTCGCAATGCCGAGACGCCCAGTCCGCCCGAAGTCGAGGCTGACCTCCCGGATTGGCTCAGCGGCGATTTGACACCGACGGGCGACGAGGTGGAACGGACCCTCCTGAACGCCGAGGAGCCAACCGCCAGCGCCCTACCCGATTGGCTCGCGGCGGAAGAGACCCAGATCGATACCAGCCGCAGGGCCGAGGGCTCCCTCCCCCCCAGCGATGCAGGCGTCGAGGCGTACCAGGCCGGGTTACTGGCCTACGAGGAAAACCGTCTGGACGAGGCCTTGCGTGCCTTCGAGCGCACCGTCAAACTTGACCCCAGCCATGTTGAGGCCCATAACTATCTTGGGAGCGTCTATTTCCTTCAGGGGCGGACGGACGAAGCCGTTCGCGCCTTTAACCAGGCGCTCGAACTCGACCCAGATCATGCCGAGAGCTATCTCAACCTCGGCCTGGTCTACCAGGAGACGAACCAGCCGGCCCAGGCCATCCAGATGTTCGAGCGCTACCTGGAACTCGAACCTGATAGCTCGATTGCCGGTGAGGTGCAGGGCTTCGTCCGCGACCTGCGCGGTTAGCCGCTGACAATCCAGACCAACATCGTGAGATCGCGCCTCGTTCACTGCGAGGCGCTTTTTTTGGGGTGCAGAGTGAAACCTCTGGTCTACTGGGCCCGAGCCGAAAAATGGCGCATTCGTCCCACCCACAAAACCGACGCTGAAATCCGCGGCACCCTGCTCGACCCTGAGGGCCAGCCGCATCCCTTCTGCTATGATCGCCACTGTCTGATTCTCGAGATCAAGAATGGAGCGAAGGCTGGCCGCTGGCAGCTCGACGAGTGGGGGGTCCCTACTCCCCTGGATGAAGCGCGCCGGGGAGGTCGCGATTGACAATCGACGGCTCCTTGTGACAGAATGAACGAGACGGGTATCGATCGCCCCGAACAGCGGAAGGATGATGGACAGAGACTCGCAGCGCTGGGAGCGCCTGGTTGACCGATTGATCAATGAGGCCCGCGAACGCGGTGAGTTCGATCCGAAGGGAACCGCCGGACGCCGGCTGACCGACGACCACGGCGATGCCTTCGAAGGCGACATGTGGCTGGCTAACAAGGTCCTCAACAATGGGGGCTACGCCCCGGAGTTCATCCTTTTGAACCAGGAGATTGAGGCCGACGTCCAGCGCTTGCGAGCGACACTGCGCGCTGGCGCGCGCCGTCGCAAGCGCCTGCGGGCCGAGGCCGAACGCTTGCAGGGTTCCCTGGCAGAGCGCTACCGGCAAGAGGCTGAGGCCGGATGGCAGCAGGCGCTCGCCGAGACCGAGCGCCGCGTCCCGGAAGTTAACGATAAGATTTTGACCTTCAATCTCAAGAATCGCGTGCCCAACATGCACCGCTACCGCGTCCAACTCGAGGCGCTGGCAGCGGAGGTCGCGGCCGAAGTGGAGGCCGAGGAGGGATCGCCTTCCGGCATAGCCTGAACCGATGCCCGCCATACCAACCGGTGGAGTGGATCGCGCTGGTGCTTCGGGCAGACCGAGGCGGTGGCCGCCATGCTCCTCCAGCGCGATCATCTGTGGGAGCATCATCGATCGGACACCGCTGAAAAACCGTGGCCCAGGCTTCCTGTCGCAGACGACCCCGAAATCGACCGGGGAGAACCCCGCCGCCGAGCTGACGCATCAAAGGTGTGAGTGCCGGGTGCGTCAGTGCCGGCGAGCGGGGACTTTTTAGGCACCTGGGGGCTATTCAATGCTCGAATTGGTGGCGATGACACTCTATACCCTTGCTCTCGCCGGGAGTGCCCTCTGGACCGAGCAAAAACTGCAGCGAGCGCCAGTCCTCCCCATGACCGCCAACGTCCAGAATGGCGATCGGGTCGCGGTGATCGTACCAGCTCGCAACGAGGCCCACAACATCGCGCGCTGCGTCCGGAGTCTGCTGGACCAGTTCTATCCGGCGCTGGATCTGATCGTGGTCGATGATCAGTCCACCGATGCGACGCCCGAGATCGTCGCCGCGCTCCAGTCCAAACACCCGCCCGGCGCCCATCTGCACCTGCTGCGCACGCCCGAGCTCCCACCCGGTTGGTTCGGGAAACCACACGCCGCCTGGATAGGCGCCCAGCATCCGGCCGCCCGCACCGCCGACTGGCTCCTCTTCGTGGATGCTGACACCAGGTCCCACCCGGCGCTGGTGAGCAGTGGCCTGGCCTTTGCCCGCAATCTGGGAGTGGACCTGCTCTCGATCTTTAGCCAGCAGGTGCTCTGCACAGTGTGGGAGCGGCTGATCATGCCGCACATCTTCTACGTCATCGCGATCAGCTTCGACTGGCGGCGCGTCAACGACCCGTCCGACCCGTTGGCGATCGCCAACGGCCAGTTCATCCTGATCCGGCGCGCCATCTACGATGCGGTCGGCGGCCACCGCGCCGTACGCGCGGCTATCGCCGAGGACCAGCAGCTGGCGGAGATCACCAAGCGAGCCGGGTACCGCCTCTTCCTGGCAGATGGCCGTGAATTGATGACAACTCGGATGTACACCTCGCTCGGGGAGATCTGGGAGGGATGGAGCAAGAACGCCTATCTGGGGTTGGGCGAGCGGGCGTACCTCCTCGCTCTCGCCGCCCTTGGTGGAGTGGCGGGCGGGATCGGGCCGTTCCTCCTGGCCTCGTGGGCGCTCCGGCGCCTGGCGCGTCACCCCGGCCGTTCCTCGGCACTCATGAGTCTCGAGGCGTTCGGATTGCTCGGCCTCATTCTGCGCAACCGCTGGATCGTCATGCGGGAGCTCGACGTGCCGCGCTGGTACACCTTCACGCTGCCACTGGGCGCGCTCCTCAGCATCGGGATTGCGTTCACGGCGTGGTGGCAAGTGGTGTCGGGACGAGGTGTGACCTGGAAGGGGCGGCGGTACGCGCGGGTGGGGGCTTCTTGATGGCGGATCGGTTGTTGTGTGAATCGTGATGCCGCCACGAGCGTGGCGGTTTCGAAGCCGTGTGGGGCGTATCTGCGGTCTCAGGTCGATGCGAGCTTGAACTCTTTGGGCACAGGATCAGGAGGGGTGGAGACAGACGGCCAGTTCCAGGCCAGGTACGAGATCCGCGCACCTCAAGCTCTACTCTCTGGTTCGCAATCACTCGTTCTGCTGAGGTGAGAAAGAGATGGATACCATTCTTCAAGCGGAGAACGTTCGGAAAAGCTACACGATGGGCACCGTGACGGTGAGTGCACTCGACGGTGTGAATTTCACTGTCAACAAGGGCGAGTTTGTTGCCATCATGGGGCCGAGCGGCTCGGGCAAGAGTACCCTCTTACACCTGCTGGGCGGGCTCGACAGTCCGAGCGGTGGTGAGATCACCCTCGCGGGCCAGCGGCTCTCACAACTCAACGACGACGGCATCTCGCTGGTCCGCCGCCGCAATGTCGGGTTCATCTTTCAGTTCTTTAACCTGGTGCCGACTCTCACGGCCGAGGAGAACATAGCCCTCCCGCTGCTGATTGACGGCCAGAATCTTGGGAAATACCGCCAGCGAATCGACGATCTGCTCAAGCTCGTGGGACTGGAGGATCGCCGCGACCACAAACCCGACCAGCTTTCAGGCGGCCAACAGCAGCGGGTGGCGATTGCGCGCGCTTTCGTGACCAACCCCGCCATCGTGTTGGCGGACGAGCCCACCGGCAACCTGGATAGCGGAACCAGCGAGGAGATTCTCGGGCTTCTGCGGCGCTCCTGCGATGAATTTGGCCAGACCATCGTCATGGTTACCCACGATCCCAAAGCTGCCAGCGTCGCCGATCGTGTCGTCTTTGTGAGAGATGGCCAGGTGGTCGACGAATTGCGACTTGATGGCAGTCGCAACGCCCAGGCCGTGATGGAGAGATTTGCCGAGATTGAACTTTAATTGGCAAACGTGATGCGTGAAATGTGGGATTACGTGCGACCGCCCTCGGGCGAGCGTTGGACCTGAACGCGTCGCGTTTGCGGAGCAGGCACGCATGGCAGTTCGCGGTCTCGAACGCGTGGCAAGCCAGGAAGCGAAACGAGCGGCATCCAGGGGGATAGGGCTGTCGAGCTTCTACGATCTGGCACTGCGCAATCTGCGTGCGCGCCTGACGCGCACGCTCCTGACCCTGCTTGGCATCGTGATGGGGGTGGCTGTCATCCTGGCGATCGACATCACCAACGCAACCACCTTCGCCTCGATCCGGAATCTCTTCGACGAAACCGCTGGCCGCGCGAACATCGTGATTGAACCCAAAACGAGTGGGCGCGGCCTCGATCCCGCTCTGGCGACGGACGTGCGACGCGTATCCGGCGTGATCCTGGTTGCGCCGAGCGTTCGGGTGCGGAGCTACCTGCCGAGCCAGCTCGGAAAGGTGATCGGGAACCTCTCGTTGGGTGGAGGCGATGGTGTGGCCAGAGGCGGGACGACCGTTCTGGGCGTCGATCCGGACCTCGACCCGCAGGTGCGGATCTATCAGGTCAAGACGGGCCGGTTGCTGGCCGAGGGTGACGGACGGAAGGCTGTCGTGGGTGCCGCCCTGGCGGAGAAATATGATATCACGCTGGGGAAGGACGTTGAACTGTTGGCGCCGGACGGCTTCGTGAGCTTCGAGGTTGTCGGTGTCATCGAGAGTGAAGGGGTTGGTCGCGTCAACGACGGCCGCGTCGTGATCGCCCCGCTGGACGAAGTGCAGGACGTCTTCGCCCGGGGGCGCGACGTGGACGAACTCGGGATAGTGGCGGCGCCGGAGATCGTGAACGACCCCGATCGTCTCGACGTTTTGAAGGCGGCGATCAGTGAGCGCGTGGGCCGAGATGTTGAGGTCCAGTACCCGGCGGCGCGCGGGAAACTGATCAGCCAGATGCTGGCCAGCTACCAGGTCGGCCTGGGCTTTTTCAGTGCGGTCGCGATCTTCGTTGGTGCGTTCCTCATCTATAACACCTTCTCGATGACCGTCCTCGAGCGCACCCGGGAGATTGGGGTACTGCGCGCCCTGGGGACGACCCGCTGGCAGATCATCGGCCTGATCCTGGTCGAGGCGGTGCTACTGGCAGCGGTGGGCTCGAGTATGGGGATTCTCGTCGGGATCACGATGGCTCGCGGCCTGATTACGGCGATGAGCGGGCTGCTGGCGACTCGCCTGGAGACGGTCACGGTTCCACTCGACGGGGTGCTCATTGCCGTCCTGGTTGGCGCTGGCGTCACCCTGGCATCGGCTTTCGTGCCGGCCCTCAGCGCCGGGCGGATCTCGCCGCTAGAAGCCATCCGGGTGCGCGGCCGGCAGAGCCAGCCCGGTCTGGTATCCCGCTACGCCTGGCTGATCGGCCTCGAACTGATCGGGGTCGCCCTGCTGGCGATCTACGTTATTCCCTTCCGCAAAGAGGTTGCTCTCTCCATCGGGATGGCGAGTGTCTTTGTACTCCTTTTGGGCGCGACGCTCCTGATTCCCAGTGCGGTTGCGATTTTCGACCCTCTGATTCGCCCGCTGATGCAGGCCTTCTACGGCGGCGAGGGCCTGCTGGGGAGCAGCAACGTCCAGCGCTCGCGCGGGCGCACGGCTCTGACCGTCGCAGCGCTTATGGTCGGCGTAGCGATGGTGATTGGTCTGGGGCAACTCTCCAACAGCTTCCGCGCCGACATTCTGGCCTGGGTCAACACGGCCATCGGCGGCGATCTCTACGTACGCGCTGCAGTGCCGATGCGCGAAGAGCTGGCAGCGCGCATCGCAGCGGCCGAGGGGGTGGCGGCGGTCACCCCGGTCACCTACATGCAGGCCCGCTTGACTGAGCCCACTGATGAGAACGGAGATCCGCAGGATCTCGTCTTTACCGCCGTGGACCCGGCCACCTACCTTCGGATCGCCAATTTCAAGTTCGCCTCCGAGCAGGGCGATCCCACGGCGCGCGTTGCCGAACTGGCTGAAGGGGACGCCCTCTTCGTCAGCACCGTCCTGGCTGAGAAGTACAACCTCAAGCGGGGCGACGTTGTCTCGCTGGAGACCGCCCGAGGGGTCCGTCCCTTCCGGGTCGCCGCGGTAATCGTCGACTTCAGCGGTCAAGGCTTTGCTGTGACCGGCTCGCGGCGCGACCTCGCTCGCTACTTCGGAGAGAACAAGGCCAACACCTTCCTGCTCCAACTCACTCCGGGCGCCGACCGGGAGGCGGTGCGTCAAGAACTCAGTGAGAGATTTGGAAAGCGCTACAACGTCCAGATCGAGTCCAGCGATGAGTTCCGCCAGCGGGTGTTGCGGCTGATGAATCAGAGCTTCGCGCTGCTGAACGTTTTGGTGGCCATCGCTATGATTGTCGCGGCGCTCGGAGTGATCAACACCCTCCTCATGAACATCCTGGAGCGCATTCGCGAGATCGGCATGTTGCGGAGTCTCGGCATGACCCGGCGCCAGGTCTCCAAGATGGTTCTCGCCGAGGCCGGGACCATGGGGCTCATCGGTGGTGCCTTCGGGTTGGTCTGTGGCATGGTACTCGCGCGCGTCTTTGTTCTGGGCACTAACATGTCCGCCGGCTACTCCATCGAGTACGCCTTCACGCCCGAGCCGGTCATCGGCGGTGTCATCATCGCCATCGTCGTCGCGCAACTTGCCGCCCTCTATCCGGCCTGGCGCGCCGGACGGGTCAACATCGTCGAAGCCATCCAACACGAGTAGCGGGTAACACACGTATGACTATTCGCAAACTGCTTATCGGCCTGGTGGTCGTCGCACTGCTCTCTGCCGGCGGCTACTGGGGATACCTCAACTATCTCGCCCCGCAAGCGGGGACAGCGACCGCCACGCCGGGTGCTTCCTCAGGCCCGGTGACCGCCAGTGATACGGTCTCCGCCGAGGGGGTGGTTGTCCCAATTCGGCAGGCCCGGATCGGCTTTACGCTGCCCGGGCGATTGGAAGCGTGGTTGGTGAACGAAGGGGAGGCTGTCTCTGCGGGGCAGGTGCTTGCCAGCATGGCAGCGCCCAGCATCGCGCAGAGTGTCGCCCAGGCTGAGGCCGCCCTGGCGGTTGCTGAGGCGCAACTGGCGCAGGCGCAGGCCGGCGCCCGCGAACAAGAGTTGGCTGCGGCGGATGCCAGCGTACGAGCTGCGGAGCAGCAG
>DOUV01000763.1 GCA_003520455.1 Chloroflexota bacterium
ATTTTCAGGAGAGGATCATATCACCATATCATCAACAAACGGGATCTTGGGACAACTTCGCACTGGCGGCTATACCGTTTGCCCCGGCACCTCGCGAACACCGTTGCCCGCAGACCGACTCCTCCGGAAATCGACTCTCTAGGGCGCGCCAGACAACCGGGGATTGAGCGGCCATCGGCGACCCCCATATTGCGGCAGAGAAGGCGCCGCCACCTTCAGCGAGAGGTGAGATCGCGTGTATTCTTATACCGATATGATCGCAGAATTACAAGCGATTGCGCGAGGCGCGGAGCACGTACATCTGGACGAGGATCGTCTGGACCAAGTGACTGCGGTCGTCCGGACACGGTTGGGCATCAACGACTTCGGCACGCGCCGCGACTATCCCGATCTGCCCCCGGCTGAGATGCTCCAGTTCCTCCTCGTCGGCGGCGCCCACAATTTCCTCTTCTGGCAGCGTGACCCCGACGGGGCCATCGTGCCCTGGCACGTGACGGTCAACGGGGAAGCCCGAACCGGGTTCCCGGCCTACCTCGCGTGCCAGACGCGCGCCCTCCGTCAGGGCCAGAACTTCCTCGATCCCGACGTACTCCTCTCGATGACCCTGACGGACATCGAAGAGATGTATCGCGATGAGCAGATCGGCGAAGTCACGCTGCAATTTCTGCCTGAGCGGCTGGCGCGCTTCCACGAGGTCGGGCGGGTGCTGAAGGCGCGCTACGCGGGCTCTTTCCTGAACCTGCTGGAACAGGCCGGCGGCCACCTCTTCCGCGACGACGGGAACGGGATCATCCAGCAGCTCATCACGGAATTTCCCCTGACGTACGGCGACTGGCCGTTTTGCAAGAAGGCGATGGTCACCATCGGCAATCTCTACCAGGACCGCGATCGCTTGATCCCGCGGTCATCGCCCTACCGCAACCTCGTCGAGTTGCACGACCCCGAGAAGATCGAGATTGGGGCTGATTACTACCGTCCCTATTTCCTCTATCGGGTCGGCGTGCTGCGGATCGACGAGGAGTTTCGGATCCGTCTCATCAACCGCGAGCTTATCGAGCGCGAGAGCCCGGTGGAGCGCGAGTACCGCGCCTGGACGATTCTGGCCGGTCACGAGCTGGCGAAGCGCCTGGGGGTGACGCCCCACGATGTGGCTGTCGAAACCTGGGGTATGGGCTACGTGCGCTGCCGAGCGTGCTTCATCGGCGTCTCCGACGCAGAGGTACCCTGCCACTACCGGGCCTTCTGCTACGCGTACAACGAAGAACCGGCCCTGATGCAAACGCTCTGGCCGTTGGTGATGACGACAGCCTACTGAAGGGAGGGGCGAGGTGCAAGCGGGCAGCTATCTCCTCGGTATTGACGTAGGCGGGACCGGGTGTAAGACGGCGGTCTACACCCTGGACGGCGAGTGCCTGGGGGAGGGCTACGAAGAGTACGCGATGATCAGTATCGCGCCGGGTCAGGCCGAGCACGACGCGGAGGGGTGGTGGCAGGCAGCCACCAGCGCAGTGCGGCGTGCGATTTGGGGTCTTGACGCGGCTCGAATCCGTGCCGTGGGCGTTGGGTGTACCAACGGGTTGGTTGCCGTCGATCGGCGGGGACACCCACTGCGTCCGGCCATCATGCTGTGGGATCAACGCGCGCTGCCGGAGGTCGAGCGGATGCGCGCCGCGCTGGGCGCCGAGCAGATTCAGGCGGTGACTGGGAACCCGGCCGCGCCCGGCGCCTACTCCCTGCCCACCATTCTCTGGCTGAAGCACAACGAGCCCGAGACTTTCGACGCCGCTTACAAGTTCATGGTGCCGGGCGGCTATCTGGTCGCGCGGCTCACCGGCGAATTTACGATTGACTACTCGCGCGCCTGCACGACTCTCCTGTTCGATATTCGGCGCCGGGAATGGTACACCCCCTTCTTTGCGGCCCTGGGGATCCCCCGCGAGAAGCTGCCGCGCGCCGTCCCCTCCCAGGAGGTGGTCGGTGCGATCACGGCCGACGCTGCGGCAATGACCGGTCTCCGCTCCGGCACCCCGGTCATTGCCGGGTGCATGGACACGCTCGGGGCCGCCCTGGGTTCGGCCAGCGTCGAGCCCGGCGATTCGTTCATCATCATGGGCACGGCGGCGCGTGTCTCTGCCCCGCTGGCCAGGCCCCAGTTCGACCCACGTTTCATGAACTGCACCAACATTCAGCCCCATCGCTGGCTGGCCATCGGCGCCATCAATGGCGTGGGCTCCTCGCTGCGCTGGCTGCGGGACGTCGTCGCGCTGGACGAGCAGCGACAGGCCCAGGCGGAAGGCAACGATGTCTACGACCTGATCACGGCGCAGGCCGGGGGCGCGCCCCCCGGCGCCAAGGGTCTCGTCTTCCTCCCGTACCTGTCGGGCGAACGCACTCCGATCTGGAACCCGTACGCGCGCGGCGTGCTCTTCGGGCTGACGTTGGGGCACAGCCGGGCCGATCTATTCCGGGCAGTGCTGGAAGGGCCGGCATTCGCCATCCGCCATACCGTCGAGTTGTTGGAGCGTACCAGCGGCACCACGATCGCTTCCCTGCGCGTTGGCGGGGCTGCGGCCCGCAGTGCCGTGTGGGTTCAGATCATCTGCGATGTTCTGGGCAAACCCATCACAGCCCTGAGCGGCGCGCACATCGAGGTGCTGGGCGCGGCGGTACTGGCCGGCTTCGGCGTTGGCCTCTACCCCGATCTGGCCCGGGCCACAGCACACGTGGTCGAGGCCGGCATACGCTACGAGCCCACACCAGACGTCCATGCCGTTTACGACCGCCTCTTCCCGCTCTATCTGCGTCTCTACCCCAGTGTCGCGCCTTACTTCCAGGAGCTTGTCGAACTGGACCTGCCACAAGGGTGGGTTCGCTAGCGCCACGTGGAACAGGGTGGGGGCGGTCGTGTGGCGGGGTGATCGCCCCCGCAACTGGCCGCCCTTTGGAATAGATCGATCTCATCGAGTGCCTCAGGAGAAAGTCACATGACCCAACCCCAGACAGCGCTGTTCAGGAAAGTCTACGGATGTCTGGCCGGGAGCGCCATCGGCGACGCCATGGGCGGCACGACCGAGATGATGCACTACCAGACGATTGAGCGGCTCTTCGGTCGCGTGACCGACCTCCTGCCGCGCGGAACCACGCCCGCGACCGCGCGGTTCACGCCCGGCGAGCCGGCGGGTGCCTACACCGACGATACGCGCTTGAAGCATCTCCTGTGTCAGGCCATTGTCGACAGGAACGGCCGGGTGACGGCCGCGGACCTGATGGAGACCTGGCGAGAGCATATGACCGGGTGGTATTTCACGCCGGTCCTCAACAGCTATTACAAGGTCGCGGCGGGTGACGCACGGCCGCGCGAGGCCGGGCGCGGCAACATGGGCAGCAACAGCACCGCGATGTCGATCTCGCCGATAGGCATCATCAACGCCGGCGATCCGCGCCAGGCGGCGCAGGACGCCTACGATGTCGCCGGTCTGGTTCATGAGGGCTATGCCCGTGATGCAGCCTGCAGCGTTGCCGCCGCCGTGGCCGAGGCGTTCACCCCCGCCGCTACTGTAGACTCCATCCTCGATGCGGCCACCGCTTACCTCGATCGGCAGAGCACGTTGATTGCGTTTATCGACCGCGCCCTGGCAATGGCCCGCGACTCAGATAGTTATGAGGCATTCCGCGCCCGCTTCTACGACGAGGCACTACTCCCCTGGCCCCAAAAGGACTTTGCAGGTTCCCTGCCACCCGACGGGTTCTACGACACCGCCGAGCCCCGCGAAACGGTGCCCACGGCGCTTGGTCTCTTCGCCCTGGCCGGCGGCGCATACCGCGACTCGGTGATCTACGCGGCCAACTTCGGCCGCGACAGTGACACGATTGGTGCCATCATTGGGGCGATCAGCGGTGTGTTCCAAGGGGTAGAAGCGATCCCACCGGACTGGCTCCGGCTCGTGAACGAGGCCAATCCCGTCAATCAAGAGGATCTCGCGCGAAACATGCACGCCGCCCTCCTGGCCGAGATGCAGCGTCTGGAACAACGCCTGGCGAGGCTGCGACAGATGGACGCCGTCTGAAGACGAGAATCTCGCCGGGTGGCGGCCATGTAGCGTAGGGGAACCAACAGGCCGGGCCGGTGAGCCCAGCATGCCCCGAACCGCCATTCCCTACAATCCGGGACCGTGGCAGCGCTTGAACTTCTTACCGCTACCGCAGGGGCAGGGCTCATTACGGCGGGCGGCGGCGAAGCGGCGTTCCAGCGCGATTTGATCCTGCGCGGCCATTGAGGCCATCACGGTGGCGGGGGCGCGGCCCTCGCGCAGGGCTTGAGCCATGTAGCGCATGGGGGCGTCAATATGGTGGAAGAAGGCCTTGAAGCCGGCGCAGAGGTAGTTGAGGCCCGGCTCGCCGCCGGGGGTGAGAATAAAGCGGTCCTTGGGGCAGCCACCGTTACAGATAAAGCGCACGTCGCAGCGGCGGCAGTACGCGGGGAGACAGTCGCGCTTGTCCAGGCCGAACCGGCGCTGCCGGTCGCTGGCGACCATGGGTAAAAGGTCCTCTTCCGTCAGGTTGCCGAGACGGTATTTCGGCTCCACGAAGTGGTCGCATGAGTACAGGTCGCCGTTGTGCTCGAGGGCCAGGGCCGTGCCGCACGTCTCCTCGAAGATGCACAGGCCAGGCGGCCGGCCAAACCAGGCGTTCAGCGCCACGTCGAAAATCTGCACGAATACGCGGCCCACGTCGCGGCGCACCCACTCGTCGAACACTGCGGTGAGGAAGCGTCCGTACTGGTCGGCGCCCACGGAGCGGCCGGTGACTGTATCGCCCTCCTGGAAGCCTGTGCTGTTGTCGCGCTCGACAATAGGAATAAACTGGAGGTAGCGCGCTCGCACCTCATCACGTAGAAAACGGTACACCTTGAGTGGGTGGTCGGCATTCGCCGCATGGACAGTGGTCAGGACGTTGAACTCGACGCCGTGCTGTTGCACCCGGGTGAGGCCGCGCATGACGCGATCGAAGGTCGGCCGGTCACCCTGGTCCACGCGGTAGGCGTCGTGCAGGTCGCGCGGTCCATCAAGGCTAACACCGATGAGGAAGTTATGAGCCTTGAAAAATCGGCACCACTCGTCGTCGAGCGTGACAGCATTGGTTTGGAGGCTGTTGTAGACGGTCATGCCGGGCGGGCGGTGCTTCTCCTGGAGCTCAACCGCCAGGCGGAAGAAATCCAGGCCCATGAGTGTGGGCTCGCCACCCTGCCAGGTAAAGGTGACCTCGGGCGCGTTTTGGGCGGCGATGTACTGCCGGATGTAGCGTTCCAGCAGGTCTTGGGCCATGCGGAAGCGGCTACCAGGGTAGAGCAGTTCTTTAGACAGGAAGTAACAATATTTACAGGCGAGGTTGCAGATGGCCCCACGCGGCTTGGTCATTACGTGGAAGGCCCGGGGAATATGAGAAAATGTGTCGGGTTGCCTGGCCTCAGACGGAGCGGGGGTGAGGGGGAGCACGAATGGGGCAGCCATAGTCAGTGTGCCTTTCGGTGTAGGGGCCAGCCGGCGACGCGCCGGCCCCAAGCATCGAAGTCATAGCTCACGATGGTGGTACGAATGGGCAACGTGCGCCTGGCGCCGGAGTGGCTTCAATGGATGCCCGCCACTGCCGTGGGCAGTAGGCGCGCGCTGCCCACCCACAGGCCGACATCCCAGGCGTGGGCGCCGATGGCCACGGCGGTGCCATCCCTGGCTCGATGCTGAAGGGCGTCGAGTCGAGTGCCATCACGTTTGAAGGCGCAATCGGTGCTTCAGAGAGCCGCCATCGCTGGCCGACACGAACGAGGGCCAGGCAGCCAACAGCCGACCCACCTCCTGTGACA
>DOUV01000056.1 GCA_003520455.1 Chloroflexota bacterium
CCTCCAGGCACGGAACGGCCGGACCCTGGCGGTGCCGGGCTCTGGCCTGCGCGCCGTCCATCCCCGCGTGAATGTCCCCCTGGCGGAGGCCATTGCCCGGCGCGGGGCACTGCTCTCCGAACTCCATCCAGATACCCCCGCTCGCGGCCCGAGCTTGATGGCCCGCGACCGCATTGTCAGCGGCCTGAGCCAGGCCGTCATCGTCGTCGAAGCGGGCGAGCGCAGCGGGAGCCTCGATACCGCTGCGAAAGCTCGTCGTCAGGGGCGGTTGCTCTTGGCCGTACCCGGGAGCCCGGGGACAGACGCCCTGCTGGCAGAGGGTGCCGAGCTGCTGGACTCCCGCGCCGCCGGCCTTGATAGCCTGAGCCAGTGCATCCGCACAGACAGCCCCGGCACTGGTGCAACCCAATTGAGCTTGTGGGACTAACGAATCGAGAGAGCAAAACCAATGAGCCGATCGACAGATTCCACGACGACCACGAAGCTGTGACGCACACGTTGTTCGCCGCGCTGGCGCTCCTTGGCGTAGTCCTGAGCGCCTGCCGGCTGCCAGACCCCCCCACAGTGCAGCCCGGGGGTCGCCTGGCCTACATCGGCGGCGATGGCAATGTCTACGTGACCACGGCCGACCGCCGCGTGACAGCCGCAGTCACCGACGATGCGACGGCACCCCCCGAGGGCCCTGGGCTCTCGTATCACCGCCTCGCCTGGTCGCCCGATGGTCGGCTGGCGTTCGCGGTCGTGACCCGCTCGGGCAACAAGGCCCACAGCACGTTGTACGTTGTAGATGCCGTGGGTGAGCCGGCCCGCCCCGTGGGGCAGAGCGACGACCACTTCGTCATTTACATCGCCTGGTCGCCGGTGGCCTGCCCCGGCCGGCCCGCGTGCCGGCGCCTGGCCTACCTCATCGAGGAACGCGACGGCGTGGGCCTGCACCTGGTGGAGTTGGAAGGCGACAGGCTCGAGAATCGCCTGGTCGGCGTAGGCCGGCCCTTCTACTTCTCGTGGGCACCCGATGGCCGCCGGATCCTCTGGCACACCGGCGGGGCCCGCCGCCACCGGCCCGAGGCTCGTATCGCCCTCTACGACGTCGAGCGCGATCATGTCGAGACCTTGCCCCAGGCGCCGGGCTTGTTCCTGGCGCCTGCCTGGTCCCCGCAAGGCCACCACTGGCTGAGCGTCGAGGCGAACGAAGCGCTTGACCAGTTGCAACTCTTCGGCGATGATCAGCCTCGCACCGTGGCCGCCGCCCAGGATGCCGAGATGAGCTTTGCCTGGTCCCCAGACGGGAGTCGCGTCGCCTACGCCGTGCGCGCACGGAGCGACGACCCCTTCTACGGCCCAATCCACCTCTTTGATCTGGCGACCGGGGAGTCCCTCCAGGTGACCGATGGTGCCTTTCAGATTCTCGCTTTTTTCTGGGCGCCCGATGGCCGGCGGATCGCCTACCTGACCCGGCTCGCGTTGCCGGACGCCGCCTGGATGCAATGGCGGGTCTACGACGTCGCCGGCCAAAGGGACCGCGGCTACACCGCGTTTCAGCCCTCGTCTCAGATGCGCTTCGTAATCCACAGCTTCAACCAGTACGCCCAGAGCGATCATTTCTGGTCGCCGGACGGGCGCTACCTGGTCTACGCCGACCGCGACCGCGCGCTCGTCGAGCGGGTCTGGCTGGTCGATACCTGGGCCGAGAAAGGCAGCGACCCAATTCTCGTCGGCGAGGGAAGCATCGGGTTTTGGTCCTGGGCGGGAAGCCACGAACAGGCCTTCGCATCGACCGCCGCATTCACCAGAGGAAGAAGTATTCCCGAGCCGAGAACGAAATTGAGCGCTTGGCGATGAGCCAGACTGTCAGCGCCGCACGCTGCGCAGAACGACTTCGGTCGTGAAGTTTTGCTTGAACCGTCGCAACAGGTTGTTGGCCTCGACATCGTCGGGGTTCGCCCGCAGGTAGTTGCCATCGACGTCTTGAAATCCCGGCACGGTCACCTTCCCAGCCGCCATCAAACGCGCCAGCTCCTGAGCTCGGAACCTGCGGCCGTCCTCAAGCTCGAAGATCACGAAACGGCGCAACTTCTTCGAGTATTCAGCAGACCGCATCCCTGCGGTGATCGGCCGGACGAGGATCTGGGCCAGGAACACCATGTTCCCCTGAACGACCACGACGGAATCGGGGGTGGCGTCGATGCGGAGCTCACCGACGTCAGTATCGTCATCGAGCGCGTCGGCAAGCTGCGAGAGCTGCGCCCCGAGCGCCGACGCCAGGCTATCCCGAAGCGTGTTCGGCGCGTTCTCGATCTCGACATCAGCGTTCCACACCTTCTGCACCGCGGTGAGCCACAGCGCGATGCCGAGAAGAGTCACCGACGCCAGCCCGGTGAACAGCAGCGCGCCGGCGAAGATGGTCACAAACCACTTGAGCACGTTGAAGAACAGTTCGTCCTCGTCGGCGACGTCCACGTCGACTCCGCTGACATCGAAGTTCATGACGGTCGTGCCACGTACCAGCACCGGCAACATCGGGCCTGCAAAGCTGATGTCGACATCGGGGAGGGCGGTGACGCGGCGAACCGCGCGGCCATCGACGGAGATGCTCTGGTCGGTCATCGCCAGGACCAAATCAAGGATCTCGGCGTCGTTGATTGTTTGGCCGATCTTGGCATTCGCCCCCCGCTCGAGCATCAAGTCGAGGAATGACCGGTTATAGGCGATGGCCAGACCCGTCCGCAATGCGACGAAACTCTCTTGCTGGCCTGGGATTGCGGTGGTTCCGGGAGGGCCGACCAGGCAGGCGAAGGAGTCGTCGGTACCCTCGGCGCCCGGCATGAGGTGCAAGGTGACGGTCCATGTCGCCGGATCGGGAGGCGTGGCCGGAGGAGGAAAGCGGGAGACGTTGAGCCCTTCGACCAGCGGTCCAGCAAGGTCGATCCGGGTCCCGTCGAGGACCGGACGGATATCATCACTCGCGAACAGGGCGTCGAGATCAGCCTCAGTGACCGGGAGCGCTGGCGGCCCATCGGCGCCCTGGTACTCCAGCCCGATGACGGGAACCGGATCGGCGGGGACCAGAACGATGGCGATCTTCACCTTGGCATCGAGCGGGAAGACCGCTGGTGGCGCGTCGGGTTGGCCGGCAAGCCGCACCTCGATCGTCCCGGTCAGTACCAACCGTGTATACGGCTCAGCTCCGGCTGGTCGGGCCATCTCGAATGTTGGCGGATCAATGAGCACCGTGATGTCCAAGTCGATGCCTGCGATCGAGCGCTGCAATGTGACGCTCTGCGGAAGACGCCCAATGCGGGCAAGTTCCACCAGGTAGTCGTTGATGACCGAGATAGCTACCGCGACGCCAGCATCGGCATCGCCAAGGTCAACATTCATTTAGCACCTCCTCTTGTTTCAGAGACCGAGACACCCGCACGTATGCATTCATCGAAGATAGATACACAGCCCACCAAGACCCTTAGGGTTTTGCACTCGCCAACCATCCAGTCGGCTTGAGCCGACTTGAGCTTTGAGCCCTGGAATTTATTCCTGGGCGTCGCGTACCACCACCCCCCGACCTATGCGCACATCTCCACCAGCCGGCTTGAGCATTCGACCAAAGCTTTTCACAATCATCAATCTTCGCCAACGCCAACCATACAGTCGGCTTGAGCATTCGACCAAAGCTTTTCACGATATGCTCGGCAAATCTAGCAGATTTGCACCCAAACATTTCCGAAATGTAGTTGTGCCAAATGGCGTGTACCGACGACTCTGCCCCACTTTTGGTTCTGAATGTTGCCAAAATGGCGCAGTACGTACCACTTTGGGATTACTTTTGATTGTGCCATCTGGCGGGGGCCGGTGGGGCACCACACCAGATGGCACAATCTCGTTTTTAGACGGAAACATCCGTCTAACCCCCTGCACAGGTTGCAATCACGGAATTATTCTGTCTAACTCGCTTGCATGGGTGCCAGGCGCGGAACTTTTCCGTCTATCCCCCTGCGTGGCTGCCAACGACGGAAGAATTCGGTCTAATCCCGTAACTCCTCCGCCGCTCGGCCTGGAT
>DOUV01001073.1 GCA_003520455.1 Chloroflexota bacterium
AACGGGGCAACCGTGCGCCCGACGAATCTGAACGCGCCGTCGTTCCCGTTGTTGGCGGGGCCTAAAATCCGCGACAGGCTCGTTCAGTCGAACTCGTAGGTCTTGGCCCGCTGTGAGATGACAGTGTCGAAGCCGTGGCGTTCAAGGATCGAGTTCATCAGCAACTCGGGCGCCGGCTCCTCGCCGTGGACCAGGAGCACGTGCTGGGGGCGCGCCGCCGCCAGCCAGCGTAGCAGCATAGGCTCGTCGGCGTGGGCGCTGAATCCGTCGATGGAGGCAATCTGGGCCCGGACGTCGTACTCTTCGCCGTGGATGATGACCTGAGCGGCGCCCTCAACCAGTTGCCGGCCCAGAGTCTCCTCACCCTGGTAGCCCACGAAGAGCACCGTGCTCTCGGGGCGCTCGAGATTGTAGGTCAGGTGGCGCAGGATGCGGCCGGCCGTTGCCATGCCGCTGCCGGCCATGATCACCGCGCCCTGCCGGATCTTGTCAATCTGGCGCGACTCGGCCTGGGTGCGAGTGAACTGGAGGTCGGGGAAGCTGAAGGGATCTTGCCCGACTGTGATGATGCGCTTGACCGGGTCGGACAGTTGCTCAGGGTAGCGGCGGTGGAGCCTGGTGAAGTTGATGGCGAGGGGGCTATCCAAAAAGACCTGAATCCGTGGGACCTGCCGTGTCTCCACTAACCCCCGGAGAATAAAGAGAATGTCCTGGGCGCGTTCAAGCGCGAAGGTGGGGATGAGCACGTTGCCGCCTCGGTTGACCGTCTGGGTGATGATCTCGGCCAGTGTGGCGATCGCCTGGGGCAAGGGTTCGTGGATGCGGCCACCGTAGGTGCTCTCGATCGTGACCACATCCGCCGGAGGCGTGGGGAGCGTCGGCGAGGGAACGACGCTCTCGCCCCAGGAGCCGATATCGCCCGAGGCAATCACGCGACCATCGGGACTATCGAACTCGATGAAGGCCGAGCCCAGGATGTGGCCGGCATTGTGGAAGGTCGCGAGCAGGCCGCCGCCCAGGTCGAGGGGGCGATTGTAGCCGGTGGTCTGGAACAGGTCGAGGGTCTCGAAGACGTCCTGCTCGCTGTAGAGCGGGGGTGGGACACTCTCGTCGGGGACAGCGCCCTCGATGTTCTCGTGGGCATTCGCCCAGTCTTCGTACTGGATCCGGGCCGAGTCAATCAAAATCAGGCGCACCACGTCGTAGGTCGGTCGCGTCGCATGGATCCGCCCACGATAGCCACCCTGCGTGAGGCGGGGGAGCTGCCCGCAGTGATCGAGGTGACCGTGGGTGACGAAGACTGCGTCGAGCGAGCGGGGATCAAAGCCAAGTGGCTCGCGGTTCCAGATCTCCACTTCGAGGGTCCCCTGAAACATGCCGCAGTCCACCAGCACTCGACGATCGCCCAGTTCAATCAAATGGCACGAGCCGGTGACGGTGCCTGCCGCGCCGTACGATGTAACTCTGATGGTCATACTGCCTCCCGCGGTGCGCTCAGTGTGCCGGTTACGAAAGATGTGGATGTTGCTCGAACAGGCAGGCGCATTCAGGGCCTGTCCGTCTCGCTCTTTCTTATGGATAGGTCGGGGACCAGCCCGGTGTCACTTCACATGGATGACTTCCCCACCCACTGGCTCGGGCCCACTCTCAGGCCGGTCTCCAGCCGGTCGAGTGAGTCACTTACCCTCGACCAGCCTTCTAGCAAGCCGAGTGCCCCGGCGGGCGTGGTCGGGCGCGGGCGCGGGACTCCATGATGCTCCTATTGACCGGGCGACCAACCTGGTGCGGTGAGAATGTCTTGATTGTGCGGCAGACAGTCGTCGGTGGCAATTTTGGAGAATGCTGGTGGATGCCGGTCGCCGGTGCCGGATAGATGGCGCTACCCCGACAAGCGGCATGTCAACTGTCAGAACAAATTGGTCGTCTGCAGGACTGGTTGATGGGCTTGAGATAGGCAAAGTTCCGCTATCGCGGCCCAATTCAGGCGCTCAAGACCCTGATCGCCGCCGGTACCCTCGGCGAAATCTACCACGCCCGGGCCACGATGACCCGGCGCGCCGGGATTCCCGGCTATGGCTCCTGGTTCACGAACCGTGAGCTGGCCGGGGCCGGTGCCCTCTTCGATATGGGCGTTCATGCGCTCGACCTGGGGCTCTACGTAATGGGGTTCCCACGCCCACTCGTGGTGCAAGGCGCGACCTACGATGTCATGGGGCGGCGCGGGCGCGGGTTGGGGAGGTGGGGGGCCGATATCATCCCCGGAGCCGGGCGTTTCGACGTCGATGACCTGGCCAGCCTGATGGTGCACCTCGAAGGTGCGGCGACGCTGATCGTTGAGGCCGGTTGGGCGAGCTACGATCTCTCCGTCGATTCGCTGACCTTGCTCGGAACGGAGGCTGGGGCGCGGCTGATCTACGGCCCAAACCGTGGGGAGACCGACCTCCGGCTGTTCGTCGATCTGCCCAGCGGGCCGGCTGAAATCCACCCCGACTACCCGTGGGTCGAAAGCACCTACGGCGAGCTGATCGCCGCTTTTTCGCAGCGATTCGCACCGGCGGCCCATCGCCCATCCCCCTCGAGGAGAGCCTGGCTGTGACCCGGATTCTCGACGCCACGCTCCGCTCGGCCCAGAGTGGACACGAGGTCACTTTGGAGGAGGGGTCCCTTTGAGGTGGGTGTCGAAGAAGGCGATGGTGCGCTCCATCAGCAGGTCGTAGCCGGCGCCGCTGAAATTGTGGCCCTGGTGGGGGTAGGCGTAGAACTCGACCGGCTTGCCTGCGGCTTCCAGGGCCGCACGCAGCCGTATCGACCACTCGAAGGGGACCTGGTCGTCTTGCTCGCCGTGATGGATCGCGATCGGTGCCGTGATGAAAGCCAGAGCGTTGATCGGCGAGACGCGGGCGTAGAGGTCGGCATCGTCGGGAGGCGCGGGGAGGGAACCGTCGCGCCCTGCCGCGCCGCCCGACCAGCGCATGATGGCGCGGTAGTTGTCGGCCTCATCGGCGCTCATCGAGCTGTAGACCACCGCGGCCCTGACCTGATCCGTGACGGTCAGCACCCGCAAACTGATCCCGCCACCCATCGAGTGGCCCCACAGGCCGATGGCGTCGGGCTGCGCCTCAGGCAACTTCTTGGCCAGTTCGATCAGATTGAGCACGTCAATCGCATAGCCCACCCGGAACGAGTTCGGCCCGTGGTCCGAGCCGACGTGGTTGCGAAAGTTGGGGTGGAGCACCAGGTAGCCGGCGCGGGCCAAGGCGTCGGCGTATTTCGTGGTGTAGGTCAGTGTCTGGTAGCGGTCAGGCGGCATGTAGCCGTGGTTGACGATGATCACCGGAAAAGGCCCCTCGCCAGTCGGCACATTCATGAACCCGCCGATCATGAGGCCATCGCTGGGGTAGCGAATCAAAGAGCGGGTGAATGCATCGATCGTCTCGATCGTCTCCACTCGCTCGATCGCCCCTTCGCGGCCATAGGCTCGCTTCCGCAAGCCTTCGACCGTCATCCACGTGTTGGGATCGGGGGTGGCCGTTGCGGTGGGCGGTGGACTGGCCGTCGCGCTGGGGGGTGGCGACGGCGTCATCGGCGGCGGCGTAGCAGTCCCCGTCGCTGGCGCGGCCGGCGTGGTCGAAGGTGTGGTCGTTGCGCTTGCGCTCTCGGTAGGCATGGTGTTGGCGGCGCTCAACGACGGTGCGGCGGTGGAACGCGCCGGCGTCGCAGTAGCGGCTGCCTCTCGGCAGCCCACGAGGGCCAGGACGACCAGAAGCAGGCTCACGTGACGTGCGGTTGTCAGGCGATTCATCAGAGATCCTGGGGCGGTGAAGCTCTCAGAATAATAGCTGCGAACGGCGTGAGGCCAAAGACGACGCCGGCCCCCGATTGTCCGGAGCCGGGGCCGGGCGGTCATCGGGCGCAGGCCGGGCTCGAGCCGTCCGGCGAGCAGCAGTGGCGCCAGATCCACCGCGCGGCGCTTCTCGAATGTCGTCCGCGCCGACCGCTCGGTTGGCCTCCTGAACTGCGTCGATGCTGCCGGCAGGCGGCGTCCGCGGTGGACCGACGCGTACGATCGATCTGCGGCTGGCTTGCTCAAGAGGAACTATGACGCGTGCACTGAAGCAGTCTCAGCATGGGTCGATAATTGGATCGGGTACCTCCTCAGCCGCTCCCGGCGGATCGCCAGATCCGCCGGCTGCGCTGGCCGGACCACGCCCTTTTCGTCACCTGATTGGCCTGGATTTGGCAATCCAGGCCGAGCAGCAGGTGGCCATCCAGGCCGAGCAGCAGGTGGCCATCCAGGCCGAGCGGCTGAGGAGTTACCGGATCGGTAGATCATACTTCACTCAGCTCGGCTAACTGCTTCAGGAGTTGGAGGACCTGCCTGTAATCGTTCAGATAAAATCGGGCGCGCGACCGGCTGATTCCAACCTTGATCGAGTAGGCCGTTCCGGGGAGCACCTCGAAAAGATCTTCGTCCGTCCAATCATCCCCGACCGCGAAGATGAACGCGAAGCCCTCCTGGGAAAGCCAGTACAGAGCGGTTGACCCCTTGTCCACCCCTCCGCTTCTGACCTCAACGACTTTGTTGCCCTGCAATATCTGAACGTCGATATTGGCCGTAAAGTCTACCAGACTATCGACGAGCTCTTTTGCCCGGGCCGGCCCCAACTCCGGATCGGCAGCGCGGTAGTGCCAGACGAGAGAGAATTGCTTCTCTTCTACAAATGATCGCGGCAACCGATCGGCGTACATGTCGAGGAGGGGACGAACGCCGGGTTTCCACTCGGCTGAAAGCGGCCTCGGCATGTACCACTCGCCATCCTCTCCCTTCATCCAGGCCCCGTGTTCTGCGACCAGCCGTACTTGAAGCGGCCCGAACCAGTTTTCGAGCGTTTTCCTGTCGCGACCGCTGATCAGAACAACCTCATTCTGAGGGCTCGCGGCCAGCCGCTTGAGAATAGCCAACAGTCGTTCGGCTGGTATCGCCTCTTCGGGAGTTCGTGCAAACGGAACGAGCGTTCCGTCATAATCCAGCAAGAGCAGCCTTTTCCTGGCCTTCTTGAAATCCTCCAGGAGTTGGTTCCGTGCTCGAGCGTCTAATATTTTCGCGATGAGGTCCATCTGTGACTCTTTCGTGGCGAGGAGCTCGTTGATGAAATCTTCCGCCCATCGAACAACGTCGTAACGCTGGAGCCGCCTCTGCATTGCCCGGTTGCGCGTTTTTTGCGCCTCTTCGGGCATTATCAGCGCTTGTTTTATGGCATCCGCGATTTCTTCCTCGCTGTTTGGATTGATGAGAATCGCTTCCCCCAGCTCTTTCGAAGCACCTGCCATCTCACTCAGGATGAGGACTCCCGTCTGATCCCTTCGGCTCGCAACATATTCCTTCGCCACAAGGTTCATGCCATCTCTCAAGGGGGTCACAAGAGCGACGTCACTCATACTGTAGAGCGCAACCAGCGAATGGAATGAGAGCGATCTATACTGGTACATGATCGGTGTCCAGCCAATGTTCCCGAACCTCCCGTTCAACCGGCCCACCACTTCTTCGATCTGTTTCTTCATCTGCGCGTACTGCTCGACGCCGGTACGGGAGGGAACGACGATCAAGAGGAGCGTCACATTTTCACGCCATTCCGGGTTCTCTTTGAGAAAGAGCTCGTACCCTTGCAGGCGGTTGATGATACCCTTCGTGTAATCGAGCCGATCAACCGATAGAACGATCTTTAGGCCTGTTAATTCCTTTTGGAACTCATCTCGCTTCTTCTTGGTCCGTGGATCGTTAATGGTGTCACGGAATCGTTGAAAATCGATTCCGAGCGGAAATGCGCGAGCTTTTACAATCCGGTCGCGTACGATAATCTGACCCATATGATGGTTATAACCCAGAATACGGAGGACACACCGCAAGAAATACTGGGTATAACCGTGAGTGTGATAGCCTGAGAGATCCGCACTGAGAAGTCCCTCTAAGATCTCTTTTCGCCATTTGCTGGGGAGAAGGCGGAAGATTTCATAGGAAGGAAACGGTGTGTGCAGGAAAAAACCGATCGGAATGTTGGGGGCCGCCTCTCTGACGAGTCTGGGGAGCAGCATCAGATGATAATCATGGATCCAGACGATATCATCTGGTTGCATGATATCGGTGATGACATCACGGAAGAGCTCGTTGACCTTCTTGTAGGAGAGCCAGTACTCTTTGTTGTAGACACCGTAGCTTGGGAAGTAGTGGAAGAGCGGCCAGATGATTTCGTTGCAAAAGCCATGATAGAAATTGTCCACATCCTCTTCATCAAGAAAGACCGGATAGGTATGATCCTTAGAGAGTCTCGATCTCAAGTCGTCTCTCAGTACCGGATCGTCAATCGTGATGCCGGGCCAGCCAACCCAGACGTAGTCGGTTGTCGTGCCGGAAGCCTTCTTCAGGGAATCCAGGTAGGCATTTATACCTGAGGCAAGGCCGCCCGCGCTCCTGCGAAATTTCAGGTTGCCTTCTTTTTCCACCACTGTGACTGGCAATCGATTCGAGACGATCAGTAATCTTCGGGTGCTGGGATTTCGAGCGAGCATGATAGCCTCACATTCTGTCAGATGTTCTGGGCCAACTTGCCGGGAACCCGACGGGACGGTGCTCCTGGCCCAACCTTCCGGCCAGACCGTCTGAGTCATCCAGCGAGCGGCAACCAAGGTTATACAGGCAGAGCAACACTTTCGCCAGTCTCCGTATGACAATGGGGCTGCGGCGCAGCACGCCGGCGCCGATCGAGAACCTGGAAGATGCAGCGTGGCGGCGGTGTAGCAAGCAGTAGAGGTACGTCCGGAGGCGCAGTAGAAGAAGGATCAGCGAATTGTGGCGATGCCTGGATTTCGGATTGATTCGTCCGTGGATCGCGCTCGCGCGGTCCACCGCAACGCCCCCGCCGGTCGTGCCAGCTCTGACCTGGGAAAGACGCGGTGCATGATAGCTGACAGCAAATCATGGACCAGGACGAAACCCGTACGGCAGGTGCGAACGGTTCGGCGAGGGCTGATGGCTTGAAACCGGCAATCCTGTGACGCCGGGCGGCCAGAAGCGTGTCCCCTTCCGGCCACCATCGGGCCAAAGACGACGCCGGCCCCCACCATCTGGGGGCCGGCGTCGCGTGTGAGGGACAGGTACGTTCAGGCCGGGAGCTGTGGCTCGTCGATGCCGTACGAGCGCTCAGAGCCGGCCAATGGCTCCAACGGGATGACCAGCATCATGATCAGATAGGCGAGCAGGCCTGGGAATGGGCCGATCGAGAGCAGGATAAAGGCCAACCGCACGAGGGTTGGGTCCACGTCGAGATACTCGGCGATGCCGCCACAGACACCTGCTACGATCCGCTCGTCCCGCGAGCGGTAGAGTCGCTTACTCATGAATTCCTCCAACTGTCTCAGGGATCAGACGGCGGACCATCCGCCGCGCCGGCTCTCTGTTCCGAAGAGATATACGCAGTCTGTGCCCCTCTGGTTGCAGCGCCCCGTCGAGTCCCGGCTGTCGAGTCAGCGTTCTCGCATGGCCTTGCCAACGCCGTTGGCGCCAGATTCGCACTCGTGTGCTATGATGAGGGTGGGCAGAGGGACGACCTGGTAACAGGTCGATTCAGGGGGAGAGCGTGATGAGTGCCACTCGACTCGTGATCGTGGAGAGCCCGAGCAAGGCGAAGAAGATCGCCGGCTTTCTGGGTTCCGGTTGGCGCGTGATTGCCAGCCGAGGTCATGTGCGCGACCTGCCCCCGAAGGCGCTGGGGGTGGATGTCGCCAACAATTTCACGCCGACCTACGAGCCCGTCAAGGGCAAGGGGCCGGTCGTCAAAACGCTGCGGGCCGAGGCCAGGGCGGCCGGCGAGATCTACCTGGCCACCGACCCCGACCGGGAGGGGGAGGCCATCGCCTGGCACATTCGCGAGCTCATCGCCGGCCAGGTCCGCGGGAAGCCGGTCTACCGGGTGACGTTTCAAGAGATCACCCAGCGGGCAGTCCAGGCGGCCTTCGCCCAGCCGCGCCAGCTCGATATGAGCCTGGTCGATGCGCAGCAGGCCCGGCGCGTGCTCGACCGCCTGGTGGGATGGGAGGTCTCGCCAGTGCTGCGGCGGACCTTCGGGACGGGTGGTCTCTCGGCCGGCCGGGTGCAGAGCGTAGCGCTGCGGCTGGTGGTGGAGCGCGAGCGGGCCATCGAGGCCTTCGTCCCCGAGGAGTTTTGGACGCTTGATGCGCTCCTGGCCACCCGTGACCGGCCCCCGGCCGAGTTCCGCGCGCGCTTGCACCGCCTCAGCGCGCCGGGCGACAAGGGGTTGGACCCGGTGCGGTTGCCAGGGGAGCGCGCGAAGGCCATCGCCGCCGAGTTGGACCGGCCCGACACCGACTGGCGGGTTCTCTCCGTCAAACAGAGCGAGCGCCGCCGCCGGCCGCCCCCGCCTTTCATCACGTCGACTCTGCAACAGAGTGCCTCGGGCCGCCTGGGCATGAACCCGAAGCGCACCATGAAGGTGGCTCAAGACCTTTACGAGGGCGGGCAGATCACCTACCATCGCACCGATTCGCCCGCCGTCGCCCAGGAGGCCCAGCAGGCCGCTCGGGCTGTGATCGCGCGGCTCTTCGGAGCCGAGGCGCTGCCTCCCAGGCCGCCCTTCTACAAGGCCAAAGGTAGCAATGCCCAGGAGGCCCACGAGTGTATCCGTCCCACCGACCCCGGCCGGCTGCCGGAGGTGGCCGGGCTGCGGGGCGATGAGGCGCGGCTCTACAAGTTGATCTGGGCGCGGTTCATCGCCAGCCAGATGGGGCCGGCGCTCTACGACGTGACGACGGCCGAGATCGAGGTGCGCCGGGCCGGCACCGCTCTTCCGTACGGCTTCCGGGCGGTGGGGAGCGTCCTGCGGGTGCCCGGTTGGCTGGCGGTCTACGGGGTCAAACCGGGGGCGGCTGACGACGAGGCCGAGGAAGAGGACCGGCAGGCGCTGCCCCCG
>DOUV01000680.1:0-2238 GCA_003520455.1 Chloroflexota bacterium
TGAGCTGTGGCCGGGGAGGGGGCGATTGCTGCCGGCGAGGGCGTCTGCCCGGATCGAGCCCCACAGCCGCTGAGGAGCGCGGCCAGCCCGAGCGCACTGACCCAGGCGAGCCAGGGCTGCTTCCGCTTGATCAACTCGCCTCGTCTCCGGCTCATCGGTCTCTTTCTCCATCCTTCCGTGGTGCGATCTCCTCGGCCAACCATTTCCGGGCCGCCTCTCCCTCCTCACGATTGAGGGTATGACCCTCAGCGCTCCAATGCAGCGTCACCGATGCCCCGGCTTCTTCAAGCAGCGCCACCAGCCGCTCGGTCTCCTGCGGCCGAACGAGTGAGTCGCTGCGTCCGGCCGCGGCGAAAACGAACTTTCCAGAGAGATCGGGCAGTGGCTCTGCTTCGAAGGGCACCATCGGGCGGAAGAGGACGGCTCCCGCCAGCACATGGGGGTGGAGCAACAGCAGGCTCGCGGCGATGTTGGCACCGTTCGAGTATCCTACGGCGATCACCCGGTGTGGATCGAAGCCGTAGGCGACGGCGGCGGCCTCGACGAAGCCCGCCAGCTCGCGGGCGCGAACGATCAAATCCTCGACGTCGAAGACCCCTTCGGCCAAGCGGCGAAAGAACCTCGGCATGCCCTGCTCCAGCACCTTGCCGCGCGGGCTGAGCAGAGAGGCCTCCGGAGCCAGCTGACGCCCGAGCGGGAGTAAATCGTCCTCGTTTCCCCCGGTCCCGTGCAGGAGGAGCAGGGTGGGCGAGTGCCCGACATCACGCGCCGGAACGAAGCGATGGATGAAACCCAGCCTGTCGCTCGCCATGCTCACTGCTCCCGTTCCATCTGCGGTAGACGAAGCGACGGGAGGAGCCGGCTGACCCGAGTGCGCTTGGGTTCCAACCACGGCGGCAGCTTCAAGTGCGTGCCCAGTTGCTCCTGCGGCTCGTCAACGGTAAAGCCGGGCGGATCGGTGGCAATCTCGAAGAGCACGCCGCCGGGCTCGCGGAAGTAGATCGAGTGGAAGTACAGCCGATCTATCACCGGCGTGACGTTGACGCCCTGCGCCGCGAGCCGGGTCCGCCAGGCTCCCTGCTCGGCCTTGTTGGGCGTGCGCCACGCGACGTGATGGACGGTGCCGAGGGCCAGTCGCCCGCTCGGGGCGTTCGGAAGAACCCGCACGTCGGCGTGGGCCGCAGGACCGCCGTCACCCACCTGATACCGGAACCAGTTGTCGGCTTCCTTCACCAGGCGAAAGCCCAGCGTGCCGGTCAATACCGCGTCCGTGCTTTCGAACCCTTCCTCTGAGAGCGTCACGCCGTAGAATCCGCGAATGGCGTCGTCGGGGGGGACCGGCCCCTCTTGCCAGGGGCTGCGCTCGTCCACGTCCGGGGAGGCGACCAGCTCGAGCTGCAACCCGTCCGGATCGAAGAAGGTGACGACCTGTTCGTCGAAGCGCTCGGCAGGCCCTTCGAAGGGGACGCCGCGGCCCTCGAAGCGCTCCATCCAGAAGCCCAGCGCCCGCTCGGGGACGGAGAAGGAGGTGGTCACCACCTGCCCCGTCCCTCGTCGCCCTTGGGGCGCTCCGGGCCAGGAGAAGAAGGTGAGGATCGTCCCCGGGTGTCCCACCTCGTCGCCATAGTAGAGGTGATAGGCGCCGGGGTCATCGAAGTTGACAGTCAGCTTGACGAGGCGCAAACCCAGCAAGCCGGTGTAGAAGTCCACGTTCTGCTGGGGGTCGCCGGCAATCGCCGTGACGTGGTGGATCCCGCGGATCTTCGGACTCATGGTCGCGCTCCTTCCCCGTCTGGGTTGGTCGCGGGCTCCCACAAAGAAGGGAGGCTCGCAATCTGCTGCCAGCCCTCGCCTTCCCGAACGCGCTCGACCCGCAGGTTCTCAAAGTACCGGTCAAGTACCGCTGCCCGCTCCTGGGCCAGAGGCGGTGTACAGTAATCCTCCTCCTCCCACACTGCCTCACGGGCGGCCGAGTCCCAGCGTGCCTCCTGGAGGGAATGGGTGAGGGCGTGACCGAACGGCCGCAACTGGTGAAACTCCCCCTGCTCCAGCCGGTGGCTGAGCTCAGCCACCAACTCCCGCCTGGGACGCGCGCGAACGAGATAGAAGGCCATAGGAACCTCCTCCTGCGTGATGCGTGAGACGTGATGGCATCAAACGTGGGATCTCTGCATGGTGTGTCCGTTGCGAATCTCGATGATGTGTTTATATGATCCTGGTGGCGAAGTCGCTTCCAAG
>DOUV01000680.1:2351-3043 GCA_003520455.1 Chloroflexota bacterium
CCACTTTTACAGAAAGTCAGATATACCATCCGAATCTCGGGCCAGGTTCTGGCCCGGAAGTTCCTGATTCGTGCGTAAGGTAGGCTGAATCGGCACAGTAAGAGGCGAAACGTGCCCCTCGTGCCACAGGGATAGAACGGGCAGGCGCGGACTCAGGGCGTCATCAGGTTTCACGAACCGATCCGCTCCCGGATCGCGGGAACGACCTCGTTGGCAAAGGCCTGGACCTGCAGCACCTCGTCTCCCGCGACCGGCCAGACGATGAAGGTGTCCTGCCGCAAGTCGCGGTAGTAGCGCTCGATCTCGTCCACCCAGTATGCAGGCGGCCCGACAAGGAGTCCCGGCCGCGCCTCGATCCGGGGCGTCTCGGGGCGGTCGAGTAGGATGACACCCATGAGGTTGTAGCCCCGGCGGATGGCAGTGGGCGGCCGATCGGCCTGCGCGGCCCCCTCGTCAATCGCCGCCATCTTGGCCGGCAGCTCGTCGGGTGGCACGTAGCCGGTGGAGAGCAAGACGCCGTCGGCCTCTCGCCCGGCGAGGCGCAGCATGCGCGGACCGTACCCTCCAACCCAGACCCGGATCGGGTGGGCGGGTGACGGGCCGGGATGGGCCCCGCGCAGCTGGTAAAACTCACCCTGGAAGGTGACGGAGCGCCGGTCGCTCCAGAGCAGACGCAGGATTTGCAGGGCCTC
>DOUV01000941.1 GCA_003520455.1 Chloroflexota bacterium
CGGGTCGAGCAGCGCCTCGCCGCGGCCGACCGCTTCGAGCGCGCGGATGAGATCGTCGCTCCCGATCTGCTTGAGGACGTAGCCGGTCGCGCCGGCCCGGATGGCTTCAAAAAGCAATTCGTCCTCGGCGTAAGAGGTCAGCATGATGATCTCGACCTCGGGCATCGTCGCTTTGATCTCACGCGTCGCCTCGATCCCGCTCTTGCCCGGTAAACGAATATCCATGACGACGACATCGGGGTGATACTGTTGCGTGCGCGCCAGAGCCTCTTCAGCGTTCCCGGCTTCCGCCACCACCTCAAACTGGGCGTAGCGCTGGAGGAGCGCCTTGAGGCCGAGCCGGACGACTTCATGGTCATCAACGAGCAGGATTCGCAAGCTTTTCATAACGCCATCCTCGCAATAGGGCAGGTCCGGGCCTGTCTCTAGTCAGCCCCATTCACTGATGGTTGATACGGAACCTCGATCTCGACGATCGTGCCCTCGCCGGGGCGGCCAAGGAGCCGTACGCGGCCGTCGAGCAGGCGCGCGCGGGCGTAGAGGTTCGGGATACCCTTGCCGCCGGGTCGAAACGGGCCGCCGGGCGGCAGGCCGCGGCCATTGTCGGCCACGATCAGGCGCAGCACGTCCGGATCGCCGCGCAGCAGAACGTCCACGTGATCGGCACCACTGTGACGGCGCGCATTCGTCAGGGCTTCACGTACCATTTGAAGGAGGTTGGTCCGCACCTCAACCGGAAGCTTGGGCGGGTTGCCCTCGATACGATAGTCGACGTCGAGGTTGCTGCTCGCTCGGAACTCGTTGGTGAGCTCCCCGAGTGTTTCGGCCAGTTCCCCCTCGTCCTCCGACAGATCATGGATATAGCGGCGAATGTCCTCGATGGTCGTATTGAGCGATTCCATGACCGCTCGAAGCTCCTGCACCGCCAGGTCGGGGTCTCGCTGGATGGTGTGCAGGACGTTGTCGAGCATCAGACCGGCTCCGTAAATGGCCTGGATGGTGCCGTCGTGGAGCTCCCGGCCGATACGCTGCCGATCGGCGGCCAGCGCCTGCTCGCGGCCCATCGAGGTGACGAGCCGCTGCAACTCCACCCGGAAGATCGTCAGGGCCTGGATCATCGCAAGGGCCAGTGCACAGCCGGCCACGGCACGCGGTACGGCCGCTGGGACACCCGTGACGTGGTCGAGCCAGGTTTCGCCATCGGACGAGAGCGGCACCAGCACGCCACCAGCGAGGGCGTAGAAACCGAAGGTGAAGCCGGCCACCCGCAGCCACTGGACGATATGCTCGGGGAGGCGCATGGCACTGATACGCATTGCCTGACCACGAAGCCCCCAGGCGGCAAGGAGGGCGCCCGGCAGAACAAACAGCAGCCGGCCCAGCCGCTCACTCCAGAGCCGGATCTGTTCGACTGGCAGCCCCCTCACCCAGAGCAATAGGACGATCAGGCTGAGTCCGCCCGCGAGGATCCACGGGATCCAGGTCACCCGCGGGCCGCTCCAATTCAGGCGGATGCCGAAGTAGAGTAGGCTCGCGAAGCTCGCGATAAAGAGGAGCGCCTGGCCGATTCGCAAGAGTTGGACAATCTCGGGATTGACGTACGTCGCCTGGACGGGAATGAAGATGTCAGCCCAAATAGCCAGGCTACTTCCCAAGCCGAAGGCCGCGAGCAGCGGGAGCGAGCGCGCCAGTTCAAGGCGGCTCTCACTCCGCCATTGAAGCGCGACCGAAAGACCCAACGTAAAAAAAGCCTGGCCGTAGATCGCCAGCAGGATCACACGATTGGTGCTAAAGAAATCAGCGATCAGATTAGACATCGATGCCAGCCGCTACGAGGGCGACGATCTCGCGTTGGTGCATACGTTGGTGGAGCCCGACGATGCGCAAGAGTTTGCGAACGCTCAGCTCGCCGAGGGCGGGGTGACGGCCCTTCTTCTCCAGTTCCTCCGGTGAGAGGGCCGCTGCGAAGGCGATCATCGCGCGGTGCTCGGCCTCGAGATCATCGAGGATGGCGCGAACGTCCTGCCGAGCCCGCCGGGCGACCCCCGCTTGATTCCAGCGGTCAAGATCGAAGTTGGCCAGCTCGAACGTCCTGCCATCCAGGATGGCTTTAGCGACCTCGCGATGCTCACGCTCTGCGTTCGCCAGGTGAGCCAGGATCTCGCGGGCCGACCAGCCGTCACCAGTGGACGAGCTCGTGAGCCGGGTCTCAGGAACGCCAGCGATCGTCTCGCGCAGGCGCTGATAGTCGTCCTCGAGTTTGGCGATGATGGCACGAACCGGGTCGCTCGTCATCGGATTCTCCTGAATGTTGACAAGATTATAGCAGAGGTAGCCATATAGACAATGCGCCCAGTGGGCTTGTGCCGGGTGCTCATGCGATGGGAGTGTATCCTCATGCTGTGGCTGTGCCGCCGCTCGAGTGTCACCCACAGACTGATGTGGGGCAGCACGGATGGGTTGCTGCCCTGCCGGCGGCGATCGTGCTGCCAGTGGTTGCCGGGCGGCTCGCCCCAGGTTCTTCCTCCTCAGTGCGGGGCTGGAACTGCTCTGCCCGGTCCGCACTGGCGCTTGTTCAGCACCGCCGCCTTCGTCTCCGGTCGCCGGTTCCTGGTAGGGGGACCTAGAGGCTATGGTAGAATTGAACTCCACCGTGCATGATAGTGGTAGGCAGAGTTTGTGCACGATGAGGAAGACAATGATTGCTCTAGTGCTCGGTGCGTTGGGGTACCTCATTCTGGCGGGGGTGGTCGTTGCAGCCACTATGCGTTCGAGTCAGATGAGCGCCACTGAGGGGCCGTTTGAAGTCCCGATAGCTGGCGACAAGAGTGAATCCGGTCCCGAGGATAGCCGCGCACGCTATCTGCAAGTCTGACCGGAGATACAACGCATGCCTGCCAGACTCAGGGCGCCGGCGATGAGCCGGCGCTTGTCGCGTTCGGTCCCTCTGTCTCCCGCCGCATCGTACGGAGAAGGGGGTCATGGAGATGCGGAAGGCCCCTGCGTGCGTGCCCCTGCATGCGAACCACACCAGCGGGTGGAGGCGCTCGCTTGTTTTGCGTCCGTTCCGTCCGCAGCGCCTGACGCCGATTGGCGCTACACCTATGATGGGCGTGGTTGCGACTCACAGAAAATCGCTCCAAGGATGCTGCCGCTTGCAAGCGGGAGCGGAATTGGAGCGCGACGCGAAAACAATGGCCGTAGGCTACAAGGCCAAAGCGTTGTCTCTGTCGCAGCCCCGTGCTATACTCTTTGGTAAGACACTCCGCTTGAGGAGCAACGGTTATTAACAACCGGATAGGTTCGCCGGTTGCGGTGGCGAGGCTCCCACCGTGGAAAACCTGTAGAGCTAGCGCTGGACTGCAACCAGCTTCGCGCCTGGGACGGGCACACGGCCGTGCGCCCCTCCTGGGCAGGGCCCTTGTCAGGGTGCCGATGGTCTCGGACGCGGCGTCACGTCGCGGCGCCAGGGACAAGCCCCCGGCTGTAGCCGGGGGGAACTGACTCAAGAGGGAGGTTCGATGCCGGCGATCGAGTATCTACCCGTGGGCGATTGGCAGGCGAACTGCTACTTTGTCGGCGTGCCTACCGGTGAGGCCCTGCTCCTCGATCCCGGCGCCGAGGCGGAGCACCTGCTGGCCTGGCTGGGTGAACGCCGCCCGGGCTTCATCGTGCTGACTCACGCCGATCCTGACCACGTTGGAGCGTTAGACGCTGTGGCCGAGGCCTTGGGCTCACCCGTCTGGGCCCACCCGGCGGCGCAAGCACGGGTCCAGCGGCGTCTGGACCGGACGCTGGCCCACGGCGAGCGCGTCCAGGTCGGTCCGGTCGAGTTTGAGGTGCGCCACGTGCCCGGCCACTCACCCGATGGGATCGCACTCATCGGGGCCGGCCGCTGTTTCAGCGGTGACAGTCTCTTCCCCGGCGGCCCCGGGCGCACGCCAGACCCGGAGGCATTTCTGACACTTCTGGCCGCGATCGAGCGCGAACTTCTGCCCCTCGACCCGGCCACGGTGGTCTACCCGGGCCACGGGGCCGGCACTACCATCCGCACGGCGCGTGAAGAGGTGGCCGGCTTCCGCCGGCGGTGGCACGGCGAGCCCATCAGTGGCGACGTCACGTGGCTCGGGGTGTAGTTGACCCGGTGGTTTCGAGAACCTACATCGCGCGCGGCACGCTCTCGGCGGAAGGTTCAAACCGGTCTCAGTGCCCGAGGGCAGCGCGCACGCGGCTCTCCCGCAGCGTCCGGAGCCCCGAGTAGACTCCAAGGATTCCCAGCGGGAAAGCTACCAATCCTGCCACCAGGGCCAGCCACGCACCGATCTGGCGTGTGCCTGGCCTCCCCAACAGCCCACCGGCCGCCACTAACGCTATGCCATTGATCATTGTGGCGGCTGCCCACGGCCAGGTCATAAAAACCCCACAGTAGAGCCAACACAGGATGGCGGCGTCGGGCTCTACAATTCGTGGCGCGGGCGGTTTGGGCCACCAGACCAGGCAGTAGAGCCCGCAGACTACAATAAACAACCCGGCCACAACCGGCAGGCCAACGAGGACCAGGCGCTCAGGCAGTGGCCGCCAGCGTGTCAACGCCCGTCGTTCTGTTGCCCCCGACTGCCAGCGCTGCAGGATCCACAGAGCGACGAAGGGCGCAGCGATGACCAAAAGCTGGGAGGTGGTGGCAAAGAGCCACCAGGGCGTACCAACTGCGTGGGCAAACTGGCTCAAGGGTTCACCCGTTTCCATCGCTTCTCTCTCCTTCAGGCATGTTCAGTTTCACGGTCAGAAGGCATTCCAGCATTCGAGCGGTGCCTTTCTGGAAGGCGGATACCATCCCGACACCCGGGCCTCCCCAGGTGCCGCGCTCGTCATTTGACCTGAGGGTTGCATCCACGCGCCTCGACGTAGCGCTCGGGTGGTCGCAACTCAGGTTCATTATAGCACGATGGATCGAGGGAGAGCGGCTCCATCCCAGAGTCACGGGACTGCTCAACTGTCCAGGTGCGTCGCACCTGGCTCCTTCACAAGCCCTCGATTGAGAGGACCAGGCGGCTCACTGCGGCCGAGTGGGCCAGGCTGGCAGATGGCTCGCACCTCTTCCGCGGCGACGATTGCGCGGCCCTGCCAGAGCCGGTCACATACTCGAACTGCTGAAACGGTCGCTGGCGGCAGGCCAGTGTCGGGTGCCGATTGGCGGCGAAATCGCGATCGGCGGGTCGCGATATGGCTCACTCCGCTGCGGAAGCCTTGTCAGTTTGCGGAGTTGCCTGGAAGGGTCTTCAGAAGGCCTTGCGCCGGCGTTTATTGTTATGATAAGATGAATCAACGAGGAGTACCGTCAGGAGGGGCCGATGGAGATCAAGGTCGCGGAGCAATGTGCTTATCAGTTGATCGAGCAGCTTTCCTGGCAAGAGGTTCGCGAGCGGGCCTGGGATAAGAAGGCCGATGCCTTTGGTGCGCTCAGCAAGTGGATCATGCGGCCGAACCCGCGTGAGATCCAGATCTCCTATGAGGAAAAGCGCTACGAGCCTTTCTGGCACGTCGCGTGCCGCACCCATTACGTCTATGACCGGTTGCGGCAATACCCAATCATCGTCGATGGCCCGCACGTCTACCGCGTGACGATCCAGGGTGTGGACTACACCCCTGGGGTCGAGAACAACGTGGCCAGGGTGACGCTGCAAGGGGTCGAGCACTGCCGCGAGGACAGCCGCCGCGAAGCCCTCGTGGATGCCATCAGCGGTGAGCCCGGCCCGTTCGGCCAGTACCTGGACAAACCCAAGCAGGCCATCACCTGGGGCGAATGGGACCCGGAGAATGCGATCGTGGTCGCGCCGGAGGTTCGCGCCTCGGGTGTGGTGCGCCAGCTGCTCAGCCAGCTCATCAAGCCGCTCGATGCCGACCAGATTTTCGAAGAAGAGGTCATCGTCGAGAACGTAGACCTCTACTTCCGGCCGATCTACGCATTTGAATACCAGTGGCCGGCGAAGGCCAAACAGGCCATCATCGAGTTGGATGGCCTGACGGGTGAGGTTCGCAAGGACGGCAGAGCCGTGCGCGTAGAATTGGAGAAGGTCATGAATCGCGAACTGCTCTTCGACGTCGGTGCAGAGGCAGTGAACCTCATCATCCCCGGGGGCGGCATTGCCATCAAGGCCGTCCAGCACCTCTCCGCCTCCAGTCACAAGCCTCCCGGCTGAATCCACCCTGACTGATTGAGGGTCCCGCGCTTTTGAAGCGCGGGACTTTTCTGTACCTGCGGCGCCGAATCATCGAGACGCGTTTCGGGCTGCGCGATGGCCGGCCGCACACCCTGGAAATGATCGCCCGGCGGTTTGGGTTGGCCAAGGAGCGCATCCGCCAGATCGAGCGTGAAGCCCTGCACAAGCTGCGCACCAGCGACCAGACGACTTGCGCGCTTCCCGTTTTTCCGTCCGATTACTGCCGTACGAGTTTGGCCCGGACCGACTCGGGGATGAGTGCAACCAGTTCATAGCCGGCCGGCACCACGACCTGGGGCTGCAAGGTGTAGGTGCCCGGCCCGAGGCCCTGCAGGTCCACGGTCACGCGCAGGTTCTGGTTGTCGCTCAGGGCCTCGGGGTTCCCCGGTCCACGCAATTGAAGGGTGATCTGGCGAGGCTCCAGATTGAGCACCAGTCCTTGCCCCAGGTGGTCCCAGGTCACGGTACGGGAGACGACGATCGTGTTGGTTGGCGGGTAGAGGTCCACGGTCAACTGGGGTGGCACGACCTGGGTGAGGGTGATGCCGGTCGGCAGCGAGATCGTCGGCGTCAGGACGTACGTGCCTCTGGGCCGGCCGGAGACGTCCAGTGTGGGGGTGATAACAGCCTCCTCCAGGTCCTGAAGCACCAGCAGCGGACCGACCAGTTCGAGTGTGATCGTCGGGGGGGCAACGGCGGCCCTCAGATCGGGCGCGACGCCGGTCACCGCCACAGGGCGCACGACGGAGCGTTGCCCCTGGGCTTCTGTCACGGTCACTTCGACTTGTTGCGGCAGCCACGACCGGGGATCGAGGGAGCCAGGCGTACGGATCGTGGGCGTGATCAGGCTGGCTCCCTGCACCTTTCCGGTGAGGTCGAGCGATGCGATGACGTCCTTTGGCTCGAGGCTCTCCAGCTCGACCACTGGTCCCTCGATCAACACGTCAATCGTTTCAGGCGAGATCTGCGAGACCTGAAGCCCTGGTTGGAGGCCGGTGATTTCGGGCCGGACCGTCACAGTCTTGCTGCTGAGCTGTGGCTCAATCTCGACCGTCACAGTTACGGCGCGCTGATCGAGGGGCGAGACGTTGTCGGGCAGTTGCACACGCACGTTGCGGGTGATCATTCCGGCCTGCTCGCCGCTCACATCGATCGGCTCGGTTTGAACAATACTGGGCAGATTCTCAGTGACGGCCGGGAGTCCGACGACGCTGATGATAGGCGGCGACACCCGACGATTACTGACCCAGTAGCCTCGGGCCGGTTCGCCGACGATGACGGGGCTGACGATCAGTTCGCGGTAGCCGGGGCGCTGCTGAATCGGGACGGTGACCTCGACCTCTTCGGGATCGAGCCGCATGCCGGGGACCGTTTCCGGATTAATCGTTTCCCCACGCCTGTTGATCAGACTGACCGGCCGGCTCCCCGTGACCGTGTCGTGAGCCTCGTGAAGCTGCACAGTGGCAATGGCCGAGTCGATCTGATCCAGGACAGTGCGCGGGCCGCGGACGGTTACCTCGGGCGGTGAGATGGTCGGGGTGAGCACCTCGTAGCTGTATGGAACCTTCAGGCGGTCGCTGACATCCACATCAATCGGCACCGTGCGTGTGACGATCTCATCCAGCCGGACGCTGATTCGGTCAGGCAGCCGGCGAAGGATACGCACTTGCCGGTCGGCGGGGCGAGCCTGCTCGACCTGGACCTCGAGCTGGTGTAAACCGGGGCCCAGCCCCTTCAGATCGACCCAGGCGCGGAAGTCACTCGGCTCTAAACGAAGCCAACTCTCCTCAGGGGCGCGGATGTCCATCCGGACACGCTGGCCCTCCCCGCTCAATGGGACCAGGCCCGGTGGAAGGTTCTCGAATTCGATTGGGATACCGACACTGGGGAAGGTCTGGTCAATGACCTTGTTGGTCGCATTGACTGCAACGACCCACACGAGAACGGCGAGGAAGAGCGCGAGGAGAAACGAACTAAAGGTGGTGACGAATGCGTGCCAGAGGCGACCCACGATCAGAGCGCCTCCTGCTGCTGGGATTCCTTCCGATCGCGGCGGAACCATTGGCGGAGGCTCGGGCGCGACGGCGGACCGTAGAAGGCGTGGAGCAGCCGGTTGAGCCGGCCCTCGTCGAGGTGGCGGATGATCCGCCCGTTGTAGGCCAGTGAGATGATGCCCGTCTCCTCGGAGACGACCACGGCAATGGCGTCGCTGGTCTCGGTCACCCCAACCGCGGCGCGGTGGCGTGTGCCGAGGCGGCGATCACGCAGATCACTGGCCAGGGGCAATACTGCCGCCGCGGCGACGATGCGCTCGCGCCGAATGATGACCGCACCGTCGTGAAGCGCGGTGTTGGGGTAGAAGATGGTCGTCAGCAACTCCGGACTCACGAGTCCATCCATCGCCACCCCGGTATCGATGATCTCTTGCAAGCCGGTCTCGCGTTCGAAGACCATCAGCGCGCCGTGACGCCGCTCGCTCAGGCGCTGGCTGGCACGGCAGACGTGGTTGATGACACGCGTAAGCGTCTCCTCGGGGGTGGAATGGCCGAAGAGCAAGCCGGTGCGGCCGAGGCGCTCAAGGCCGCGCCGAATCTCAGGTTGGAAGATGACCGGAATCGAGATCAGGAGTACGGGGATCGTGTTGGCGATGAGCCAGCGGAAGGCCGTGAGGCGCAAAAACTGGGCCAGAAAGAAGAACAGGATCGCCAGCACCATGATCCCACGGAGGAGCTGGACAGCCTGCGTTCCTTTGACCAGGTAGAGGACAGCATAAATCACCAGGGCGACGAGCAGAATGTCAACGACATCGGTCCAGCCGAACCGGGTAAATGTCAGAAAGAGATCATTAAAACTGGTCATACTAGCGCCACGAGGCGCTCGGCGGCCGGGATCGGGACGTCGCCCATATTCGAGCGCGGCCGCCTCAATGCGGCAGACCGCTACTCAGCGCCCGGCTCGCGCGAGTTGTTGAAGGCGCGCGCGGTATTGCGCCTCATTGCTTGGTTTAAGCCCGATCATTCGCCGCAGCAGTGCCGCCGCCTGAACGGCTTGCCCCGTTTTCAGATACTCATCCACGAGTGGCGCCCAGGCGGCGCAGGCCTCCTCGATCTGTCCTGCCTGAGCACAGCGCTCGCCGAAGCCCCGGCGGAGATCAAGATCGTCAGGATGTTGCTCGACGGGTCCCCGCCAGAGCGCCAGAGCCGCCCCGGTCTTCCCACGGGCGCTCCAGCGCTCGCTGATGCTCTCAAGGAGGTGACGGGCCCGCGGGCCGTTCCCGAGCTTGTAATGCAGATCGACCAACTGCTGCCCGACCTCGAGATCGTCCGGCGCGAGTGCGTTGGCAGCCTCGAGAGCGGCGGCCGCCCGGCGCCAATCGAGCCGTTGGACGTGGATATCGGCCAGACGACGCTGAATAACCAGCGACCAGTTGCGTTCCAGAGCTCCCCGGGGCGCCAGGCGGAGGGCCTCGTTGAGCTTCTCGACCGCGCGCTCGCCGAGAGCGAGTTGGTAGAATCCTTCGGCGAGGGCGAGATAGTGTTCTAGAGCGGCGTCAATCTCACCATGGCTGACGAGCAGATCGATGAGCTTGCTGCGGACCGTCTGGTCGAGCGGCGAGATATCGAGGGCTCGCTCGAGTGTGCGGATTGCCTTGGTGGGGTTCCCTCGGACGGTATACACCTCCGCCACCGCGACGAGTTTGGTCACTGCCTCGTCCACGCGGCCCTCCCGCCCGAAGAGGTCGGCCAGCCGCAGGTGAATCGGGAGATGGTGAGGCGCCAACCCTAACGCCCAGTAGCACTCCGCGATCGCGGTGGTCAGCAAGCCCTGCTCAAGGTACTGCTGGCTGGCGGCCAGCGAGGCGAGGACTGCCTCCCTGTCGGGAACCTCTAACAACTCGGCCAGGGTGATCGTCTCACCCCCGTCGAAGCCTGCCACCCGGTGACGCAGGGCACGGAGTTTGTCTTCCCACCCTCGACTGGTCAGAAAATCAGCCAGGGCGTCCGTGAAGTGTTCGGCCTGAGGCAGGTCGCCCTTGGCCTCGTAGCTGTCGGCCAGGCCTTCATAGAGCTTGATCAGGTCATCGGCCTGCTCGCGACCGACGCTCTGCAGGTCAACGATCTTGATCGCCTCCAAGAAGTGCTCCAGGGCCTCATCGATTCGTCCCTTACGCTGATGGCACTGGCCGATGGCGAAGTTGGCGGCCAGAGCATAGTCTGGGTGACGGCGCACCTGCTCCAGAGCCGTGATTGCGTCGTCGAAACGCAGCAACTCTTTGTAGAGCACGCCGAGGTTATAGAGTACCTCCGGCGCTTCGATCCTCAGATCACAGATCTCACGGTAGGTCCGGACCGCCTCTTCGACCAGGCCGCGAGTTTGGTAGTCGAGGGCGCGGGCTTTCAGTGCTTCGACTTTGAGGTCAGCGTTGTCGCCCGCCTCGAAGAACGCTTCCGCCATCCGGCTCAGCGCCAGCTGTGCAGCCTGGCCGGTGGGGCTTCC
>DOUV01000472.1 GCA_003520455.1 Chloroflexota bacterium
CTGGACATCTACGGGGACGTCCAGGTCGTGACGGCCACACCCACGCCGACGGCCACCGTGACGCGCACGCCCACCAGGACAGCCACGCCGACCGCGACCCCAACCGCCCCGCGCACCGCCACGGCCACGCCGACTCCTACCGGCATCCCTTCGAACACACCGACCCCAACCCCCACCGCCACGACTCCCGCCGGGTTCCTGCCTGACCTGACCATCACCGACGTCTGGCACGAGGGCGAAATCATCTACTACCAGGTGATGAACATTGGTGAGGGAACGGCCGCCGCCGGCCACATTACCGCCCTCTATGTGGATGGCGCGGAGCGGGGGGGCAGCGTCGTTGAAGCCGACCTCTCCCCCGGCGAGCGGTGGAACGGGCGCTTTGAGACTGCCTGGGATTGCTCGCCGCGGGATGACGCCATTGTGGTCACGGCAGACACCCAGAACGCCGTCGCGGAGAGCGACGAGACTAACAATAACCGTGAGGAGTCGTGGCCATGCGACACCTCGCCGCCCGAAATCGCCGGCCCCACCGTGCACGACATCACGCAAGAATCGGCCACCGTCTCGTGGGAAACCAGCGAGGAAGCCGAAGGGGTGGTACGCTACGGCCCGGTGGCGGGCCGCTATCCTTTTGAGAGAGTGACCGGCGTCATGGCGACGGAGAACGACCTCACTCTGACCGGTCTGGAGCCGGCGACCACCTATCACCTGGCGGTGGAGGCGATTGATCCCAGCGGCAACAGCACCATCGGCCGCGAGGTGATCTTCGAGACGCTGCCGCCCCCCGACAGCATCAATCCCAACGTCGCCCTCATCATCCCGGCCGTCCTCACGGAGACGGTCGCCATCACCGCCACCGCTTCCGACAACACCGGCATCGCCATGGTGGCCTTCTTCATCAATGAAGAACGGGTATTCACCGACTACTCGCCTCCCTACGAAATGCGTCTCGATTCGCGCCTCTACGACAACGGCACCTACAACATCAGGGCCAGGGCCTACGATCTCTCCCTGCGCCAGAGCGAAGATGGTCGGACGGTGGGCGTGGGCAACCTGGTGGATTCCACCGTGCCAATGGTCAACATCACGACCCCCGCCAACAACGCAGACGTCTCCGGCATCGTCACCGTCACCGCCTCCCTGAGCGACGACACAGGCCTGATCTCCGCCCGCTTCTACGTGGACGGCGTTTACACCAGTTTCGAGGGGTGGTCCGTCAGCAACCCCCCCAAGACCGCCACCGTCAACTTCGTCTGGGACACGCGAGGCCCACAGATCGTCAAGGATCAGAGGTACCGCCTGGCGGTGGAAGCCTACGACAATCAGGGCAAAGTGGGGTTGGACACGGTGGATGTGACGGTGCGGAAAGCACCAACACCCGTGCCACCGCCCCTGCCACCCGACCTCATCGTCACCGGCCACACGGTCTCCCGCTTCCAAAACGGGTTCACCGTCGAGTTGACGGTGAAGAATGTGGGCGACTCGGATGCGACTAACGTCCGCATCCTGGACGGGCTGCGGGGCTTCCAGCCGATCGCCAGCAGCAGCGCCGCCTACGACATCCTGACCGACTGGAATCCGAAGGGCGTTTGGGGCAACGCCGACATCCGCCCGAAATTCAGTGTTCCCGCCGGACAGGAACGCGTCTATACCTACAACGCGGTGCCTGTGATGGTCTATCCCAATCCGCCGACGCCCGCCATCGGTTTCTTCATTGACCTCACCTGGGATTCGTCCGCCCACAAGGGCTATCACAGGTTCCTGCAACTGCCGGTCGCCAAGACCGCCTTGAATGAGACGATCCCTGTGGCCCATCTGGCGGCAACCATGTCCAGCAATTACCTGATCGTCACCGACCCGTACCGGCTCTTCGCCCACTACTGCCCCAACTACTACCAGGTGGTCGCCAGCCCGGCCAAGACCGCTGTCAACACCGTCCTCTCCACCATGGCGGAACTGGCCTGGCACAAGCGGGGTGTCCTGGGTTACCTCTACACGGGCAACGGTGGCGACTTGCGGACGCTGGTCAGACCGGGAGGCGCCTGGGTGCTGAGGATGCACCCCGTTGACTTCAACACTGTCGGCAAGGGGTACGTGTTGATCGTGGGAGAGACCAACATCATCACCTCGGGCTGGTCGAAAGGGTGGGACATAGACTGGTCAGACGGCTCGAACACCGACCGGATTGATGATACCGACCTGCTGATTGCCGACACCGGCGGCGACAAGCGGCCCGAACTGATCGTGGGCCGGATCATCGGCGATACGCCGGCTGACCTGGCGGCAGCGATGCGTACCAGCATCCAGGTGTTTACCAACGCGCCGGGCCACAGTTACGACCACTCCCACGCCCTGTCGGTCAGCGGCACGGGCAACGGCCTGAGCACGATGGTTTCTGGCGCCAATTCAACGGGCAGCACCCTCACCAGTAGGGGCTATTCGACCAGCATCCTGCACTGGAAGGACATCACGACAACGCAACAGGTGCAGGCGTTCACCAACCTGGCGCCCGGCCGGGACATCATCTACATCTTTGCCCACGGCAACCCGGACAGTTCGGGCGCGCTCGCCGCATGGAACATGGGCAGCGTCAGTTTCGGCAACACCCACCCCTTTGTCCTCGCCGCCTCTTGCTCCACGGGCGACTACGTGAACGGCGACTTCGCCGAAACCTTCTTCGACCGGGGCGCGGGGGCCTACATCGGCTCCACCGAACTGTCCCACATGTCGATCAACGCCCGCAGCGGCAAAGACCTGTACAGCGGCGCCATCGCCTTCACCACCGACTCTGTCGGCAAGCGCTTCACCGCCCTGGAGCGGATTTATTGGGACGCGGGGCATAAGTACCGCTTCTGGGCGACGGAGTACAACCTCTACGGCGATCCCAAATATGGCGGCAGTGCCGGCACGGTGGAGACCGCCGCCGCAACCCCAATCCCGCCTCCGCCCACTTCCCTCACCGTCGACATTCCCGACATCACCGTCACGCCGGTTGATGATCTCGACCTGGTCGAAATCCCCGGCGGCACCGTCTGGATGGAGCCGGGCGAATATCAGATTCCCTTCTACACTACCTATCTGGATGTGCCGCAGGGAACCCAGGTGCAGAATGTGATCCTGGCGCAGAAGTCGGAGATGACCTCGTTCAGCGGACTGCAACTGCCGGTCACGGTGATGGACATCACCAGCCGCGGGACCCCTCGCCTCGGGGTCGCCGACGGTGGCACTCTCCCCTTCAGCGGGCAGGAATATGCCTGGCACGTGGTGGATAATCCGGACGGCAGCGCCATCCTCGTCATCACCATCTACCCCTTCACCTACAATCCACTGACGATGAACGCGACCTTCTATCAGAACTATCGCTTCGATATCGAGTACACCGACTCGCCGGTCACGATCACCCGCCTGCGAACGGACAGGGGCACCTATCCCCTGGGCGCGCCGGTGCAGGTGGAACTCACTGCCCAAAACGTGGGCGACGCGCAAGACGTGACCGTCAGCGCTTCGATCAAGCGCTCGGACACGGGTGAGGTGGTGGGCGGACTGCTCCTGCGTACGCTGAAGGGGATGGCGGGAGTGGCGTCGTTCACCCCGATGTGGCAGAGCGAGGGCTTCGAGGCGGGCGATTACGAGGTTGAGGTGGTGTTGCGGGACGTAGAAGGTACTGTGCTGGACCGGCAGACGGAAACGTTCAGCCTGGGCCTCGTGGCCGGAGAGATTGCCGACTTCACCGTCGCGCCGCGGCAGTTCAAGATCGGCGATCCCATCAGCATCTCCCTCACCTTCCGCAACACGGGCGATGTGGCCGCGACGGGTAAAACGGTGGTCAACGTATTCGACCACGAAGGAAATCTGGTTGATCAATACAGCCACGACTTCACCGACCTGGCGCCTTTGCAGACCGCCAGGTTTGCCAACGTGTGGCAGACGGCAGGCGTCTCAGCAGGAGGCTACTACTTTGTCGCCACGGCCCTCTTCAACGGCACGAGCACCGATCCGATGACTGCCGCCGTGAGCACAGAAGCCCGTGTTTACCTGCCCATTATCTCGAAGAACTATCCGTGAAACCCAGGGGAGAAGGTAACTTTTCAAAAAGTGGGAGCGGAGGGGGTGTGCGCGCGGCACTACCGCGCGCACACCCCCCTTCCCCCTGGATTGCGGGTAAGAGAACAGAATGGGCAGGATGAACGGATGGAAATCCGCCCATTCTGCACGGCTGTGCTCTATTTTCGGGCAAGGTGGACAACAAATGCGCATTCAAACACGGTGGTTCATCCTGACGTGCCTGGCCATCCTGTCTACGGTGAGCCTGCGGTCGCCGCAAGTCGCCGGCCGTCAGCCGCCAACCACCAATCACCGACCACTGGCCGGTCAGGCACTCGATTCGGTCACGCCGGCTCAGGCGCCGCCGCAGTTGGCGGGCTGCGCCCTCTTTTCCGCCGACAACATCTGGAACACGCCGGTGGACACCCTGCCCGTGCACCCCAATTCGGACATCTACATCGCCACCATCGGCGCCGACGTGGGCATTCGCCCGGACTTCGGCGCCGGCCTCTGGGAGGGCGGCCCCATCGGCATCTCCTACGTGGACGTGCCGGGCGACCAGGCCAGGGTCTCTGTCAGCTTCACCTACGACGACGAAAGCGATCCCGGCCCCTACCCCATCCCCCCCGGCGCGCCCATCGAGGGCGGCCCGGACAGCGACGGCGACCGGCACGTGCTGGTCCTGGAGCGGGAGAACTGCATTCTGTACGAACTGTTCTACGCCTTTCCCCAGACCGATGGCAGCTGGCAGGCCGACTCCGGCGCCATCTTCGACCTGAAATCCCACGCCTTGCGGCCGGCAGGCTGGACCTCAGCCGACGCCGCCGGCTTGCCCATCCTCCCCGGTCTGGTGCGCTACGAGGAGGTGGCTGGCGGGGAGATCCGCCACGCGCTGCGCTTCACGGTGCCCCAGACCCGCCGGGAGTACGTCTGGCCGGCACGCCACTTCGCCTCGAGCCTCACCGGCGCGCAGTACCCGCCCATGGGGCAGCGTTTCCGCCTCAAGGTCGACTTCGACATTGCCGGCTTTTCCCCGCACGCGCAGGTCATCCTGCGGGCGCTCAAGAAGTACGGCATGCTGCTGGCCGACAACGGTTCGGCCTGGTTCATTTCCGGCGCACCCGATGAACGCTGGAACAACGACGTGCTGCAGGAGTTGAGGCTGGTGCACGGCTCGGATTTTGAAGCGGTTGACCTATCCTCGCTGATGGTAGATCCCAACTCGGGCCAGGTGCGGAACGGCGAATCGCAGATCTACCTGCCGCTGACCCGCAAGGATGAACCCCGCCTCCCGGCGACGGCCACGCCCACCGCGACGACCATCGCCACGGCGACCGGCACAGCGACGGCCGTG
>DOUV01001066.1 GCA_003520455.1 Chloroflexota bacterium
AACACGACCCCGCCCTGCCCGTCGAGCGCCCGCCCGAGGTGCGCCTCCAGTTGCGCCAGTTCGTCCTCGCGGCCGACAAAACCCGAGTCGGGGCCAACCGGTGGCGGCTCGCCCACCTCAAGAAAAGTGGGGAGACCGTGCGCTCGCAGGAGAGGGCGGGGCGGTTCTGTGGATGGCGGGAGTTGGTCCACCGGCCGCTCGCCGAGGGCACTCTGGATGAAACGATCGCGCTCCTCGGCCGGAATAGCGAGACACACCACTAATCGCTCGGCCATCTGACGAGACGGCCGGCGCTCATCACGCTCGATCTTCTTGACGGTAACGGGTGCACAGCCGACCTTCCTGGCGAGCGCGGCCTGGGTCAGGTCGAGCGCCTTACGCCGTCGCCGCACCCAATATCCAAAAGAGGCCATCCTGTCCATCCTCATTCCTCTTCCGGCCGGTCCGATTTGTACCCCCATTGTATCCAAAAAGGTTACCCCTTGGAAGACGATCTCTGCTTCAATGGGAATGGGGGGATGGTTCGGGTCGTCTCCAGTTTCAAGACCACGAACCAGCCGCACGCCTGACCCTCCTGTTCCAGGCGCGCGGGTACAGATAGGCAGATGGGAGGCCTGTAGGATAAGCGCTACTCTTAGTTACGATCCAGAGGTGCGCTCCATTCATTCAATCTGGGGACACCTTGCAGGCCACGGCGCCAATTCACCGGACCATGAGTTCATCGACGCTGCGTTAAACGAGTTGCTCGCCAGCGAACAGCATAATGACTTGTACGCGAGAAGATGGAGGGACCAAACATGTCCACCGCTGATGAGGTATTCAACACTCTGTGGCAGTCCTATGCAAGCGCTGTCAATGCAAGCGACTCGGCTGCACACGGTAAGCTCTTCGCCCAGGATGCGATTCGAATGCCGCCAGGAGCAAACTCCGAGTATGGCCCGGAGGCCATCCAGAAAGCGGAACAAGCGGACTACGATGCGGCACGCTGGGAGGTGAAGTTCACTTCTCGTAACGTGCTTGCCATCGCGGATGATTGGGTGTACGGAATTGCAGACGTTGATGTATCCACAGTGGCACACGGCGATGGCGCGACGTCACACTTTCGGTTGACGGCGACGTAGCTCTTGCATAAAGAGCGTTCTGGCGAGTGGTTAATCAAGAGGCAGATGTGGAACCGCAAGCCGGACCAAGCATAATGACCGTTCAGACGATCCAGGTCAGGGCCGGCTAACAACAGCTTGAGCCCGACCGGCTTTTCCGCTGGCGCTCCAAAATTCGGGTGTCGCGAAGCCCCGGGTTAGCAACCGGGCCTTCCCGCACCCGCGAGGCGGGTGATGCGCCAGCCGTTGGATGGCAGAGAGGAGAATACGGTGACCTCAGTCGATCCCTTTGGACGAACCGACAAGCTCGATGACAGCATGCTCGGGGCCCTCGTGGTGCGATTCGAGGCCCGTGGCAAGCATCCCCAATTCTCCAAGATGCTCCGGGAGTATCTCGATGCCATGAATATCGACAGTGCCGACACGGTTCTCGACATCGGCTGTGGGACCGGTCTGGCAGCCCGAGCCATCGCGCATCGCCCCAGTTTCTCCGGAAGAGTTACCGGCGTTGATCTTAGTTCGTACCTCGTCGCGGCTGCGGAGCGTCTGGCGCATGAAGAGGGAATCGCTGAGCGCACAGAGTTCCGCACAGGAAACGCCCGCAGTCTGGATGTCGCCGACGGGACGTTTGATGCCGTTGTTGTCCATACGCTGCTGAGTCATGTCGATGACGCGTTAGCCGTGCTCAAGGAGGCAGCACGCGTCCTGAAGGTCGGCGGGATGGTCGGCATATTCGATGGCGACTATGCCTCCTTGACGTTCGATCATGCGGATCCCGCCAGAGGAAAGGCTTATGACGAGGCGCTCATCAGCGCTGTGGTCACGAATCCTCGAATCATGCGTCAGATGCCGCGATTGCTTCGGGCGGCCGGCTTAGAACTTGTCACGTCGTTCTCGTATGTGCTGTCGGAAGTAGGTAGGGCGACCTTCTGGTCGTCGGCCATTGAGACATATCGGAAACTAATACCGAAGGCGGGAGTAATGACTGAGGACGAGGCGGATGCTTGGGCGGCTGCCCTACGCAGTGATTCCGAAGCGGGTGTCTTTTTCGGGAGTAGCAACTACTACGCTTACGTCGCCAGGCGCCCATAGATGAGCAAGCGCGCAAGCCGCCATCTAACCACGGCATGCAGCGGACGGTTTCGCTCCGCCGCCGTTGATGCCGAGTCGTTGGACGGCTCACAGGAGATTCAAAATGGGTGAAATACCCTTGCAAGAACAAATCGCTGCAGCGACCGCGTACGAGGAGTTCTTTGTCCCGGCCCTGTTTCAGGAATGGGCGCCGCGCGTAGTCGCCGCCGCCCAGATCCAGCCGGGCCACCGGGTGCTGGATGTTGCCTGCGGCACGGGAGTCCTCGCCCGAGAAGCCGCCTCTCACGCGGGTACCAGCGGTTCCGTTGCCGGGCTAGACCTCAATCCGGGGATGCTGGCCGTAGCCAAGCGGCTCACGCCCGGCATCGAATGGCGTCAAGGAACAGCGGAATCCCTACCCTATCCGGATCAGTCCTTCGACGCTGTTGTGAGCCAGTTTGGCCTGATGTTCTTTGCAGACAGCGATAAGTCCCTCCGTGAGATGCTGCGGGTGTTGGCTCCAGGGGGACATTTGGCCGTTGCGGTCTGGGACTCCCTCGACAACACACCGGCGTACGCGCGCGAGGTGGCTTTGCTCGAGCGGATTGCGGGCAAAAATGCGGCCGATGCCCTGCGCGCGCCATTTGTTCTCGGCGATCGGAGCAAGCTCGCGACGTTGTTCAAAGGCGCCGGAGTGGCCTCGGTTGAAATTATCACGCATCATGGCACGGCGCGATTTCCGAGCATCCGCTCGATGGCAGAGGCAGACTTGAGGGGGTGGTTGCCGGTAATGGGGGTTGTGCTCCCCGAGGAGCAGATCGAGCGAATACTGGCGGAGGCGGAGCAGGTCCTCAGTCTCCATGTCAGCGAACAGGGGCGGGTCATATTCGATTCGCCTGCACATATCGTCACAGGAACGAGGCCATAACGGCCGTAAGGAGCTAGCAAAGATGAACGAGACCCCCGCCGTCGTCACCTACCGCCACGAAGGGAGCGATCGTATCTACACCTTTGTCAAGGGGTGCGACGACCGCCTCTACGTGAACTTCTGGAATGGTGTGGACCGCTGGCTATGGGCCTATCAGGGTATCCCCGCGCCCGAGGTCCGCCTTGAGGACGCGGCCAGCGCCATCACCTCCTGGCAGTTCCACGGTTTCGAACAACAGCATCTGCACGTCTTCGTGCGCACCCTGGACGGCCGGCTCGCCGAACAGATCTGGAATCCGACGAATGCCCATCCCCTCGGCGCGGGCTGGCACTGGCAAGACCACGGCGTGCCGGCCGCCGGCGTCGTCGCTGTTGACGCTCCCGATGCCATCGCCTACCGCCGCCAAAGCACTGGCTCGCTCCACGATGTCTACGACCGGATCGACGTCTTTGTGCACGGTAACGACGGGCGCCTCTACCGCAACGGATGGGATGCCCGCCGCGGCACCTGGCAGTGGCAGAATCATGGCCGGCCGGCGCTCGGCACCGATGTCCGGTCGCGCTCCGGATCGATCACCTACCGGCACCAGGGCGTCAAGCGTATCTACCTCTTCGTTGAGGGAAGCGATGGGCGCCTCTGGGCCAACTTCTCGGATAGCACCGAAGTCCAGACAGCGTGGCACTGGGCCAATCTTGGAAGGCCACCCAATATTCTTGTCCGGGGTCGCCCCCAGGCAGTGACGCACGTTCACGACGGCAGGGAGCGCATCTACGTCTTCGTCCGGGGCAGTGACGACCACCTCCATACCTGCTATTGGAACGGCATCGACCGTTGGGAATGGGCCGACCTGGGACACCCGGGGCCGACGATTGCGGTTGTGGGCGACGCCGCCGCGGTTCCCTATGCCTGGGATGGCACAGACCGCATGTACGTCTTCGTCCGTGGGAGCGACGGCCACCTCCACACATGCTACTGGAATGGCATCGACCGGTGGCTCTGGGCCGACCTCGGCACGCCCGCACCGTTCGGGGTCACCGTCACCTCGAGCCCCGGCGTCGTCCCCTTCTCCTGGGATGGCACCGGCCGGCTCTACATCTTCATCTGGGGCAGCGACGATCACCTGCACCTTTGCTACTGGAACGGCGTCGACCAATGGCTCTGGCGCGACCAGGGAGCGCCACCGGCGACGGTCGCCATCGCCGGCGTCGAGCAGACCCAGGCCATTCAGTTCTTCCGCCCCGGCCTCTCCCCCTGCCTCGACCGCCCGGGAACGTCGGGGCGATGCCCCGACAACGACATCGCTCTCGTTGCGGGCAAGGCGACGGTGCTGCGGGTCTATCCCGACACCTGCCAGGGGACCGAAGGGACGGTCAACCGTGTGAGCGGCCTGCTGGAGATCCGACCGGCCGGTACCGCCGCCTGGGAGTCATTGACACCCATCAACGGGCCGATCACCGCCCGGCGCAGCGCCGCCATCGACCGCGGCCAGACCGATCATACGCTGAACTTTCGTATCCCCGCCAATCGGTGCCGGGGTGAACTGGCGATCCGAGTCACTCCGTTCGACGCCGACCACCCAGGCGATGTCCGCAGTGTCCCCCTGCTCCGCACGCTGCGCTTCGGCCTGGTCCCGCGGCTCCAGATCCGGCTCATTCGCATCCGCTACCAGAACGCAGCGCGGAACATGAACGTGCCGGCACCCACAATGGCGGACTTCATGAATACGGTCCAGTTCCTGTTACGCACCTACCCGATCCCCGACGTCCAGGTGGTTGGCGACTCCGAGGAGCTCTACGACGGTGACTTCACCAATCTCTTCGATGACATGAACCCCTTGGGCGCCCGCGGGACCACCGGCCCGATCTTCTCGATCATCGACCGCATCAAGATGGCGGAGATGGCAAGCCTTGGCTCGCGGGTGAAATACTTCGCCCTCTATCCCGGCGCTCCCGCGAACCAGACCGCGCTCGGGTGGGGCATCTGGCCCGACCGGGCCGCCGGCGAGGTCAACCAGGGCTGGGTGATGGCGCAGGAGATCGGCCATACCTGTGGCCGCGGACACGCCCCGTGCAGCGTACCTGACCCGGATCCCAACTATCCGAACTACGATATGTCAACTCCGGCAAGCATCGGCGAATACGGATTCGATATCGTCACGTCGGACGTCAAAGATCCGGCGACCTACCGGGATTTCATGAGCTACTGTACCCCGTCCTGGGTGTCACCCTACACCTATGAGGCTCTGGCGC
>DOUV01000635.1 GCA_003520455.1 Chloroflexota bacterium
CCGGATCTCGACGGCGATGACGGCCCAATCGACGGTCCCGCTGAAGGAGCCGTCGACGGGCAGGGTGGACGGTGAAGCGACGGCTGTGTCCTCGATGGCGATGCCGGCGGCGCTGCCGCCGCTGCCCTGTTGGAGGTCGGCTCGTTCGGTGTAGCCGGGACCGGGGGTGTGGCTGCGGAAGCGTTGGGCGGCGGCTCCATAGACGACGCTGCCGGTCGTGGTGGTGGTCAGGTCAACGGAGTAGGTTGCACTGTCGGTGCCGCCCGAGCAGGGGCCGGTGGAGCCGTTGGTGTTGGCGGCGGCAATAGCGCCGAGAGGGCTGGTGGTGCTGACGCCCGAGTAGCGCGAGACGGCGATGACGGCGCTGTTGTTGGCGGTGGAGAGGGTAGCGCTCACGGGGCCGTCGCCGGTGGGGGTCCCCTGGGCCATCCAGAGTGCGACCATGGTCTGGTTGCGGCCGGAGCACTGGATCCGGACCGGGCTCCAGTTCAGGCCGAGTCCCGAGACGCCGGTAACCTCGACATTGGGTTTGGTGGAGATCGCTGCCAGGTAGAGTTGGCCGCTGGCGGCGGTGAGATTGGCGGCGGTGGTCACGGTGGTCAGGCTGGAGGCGCCCCCGGTCTGGGTCTCCTCATGGACCACCGCTCCCCCTCCGCCCCCGCTGCTGGTGAAGGTAGCCGTCACGCTCTTGTTGGCGTCCATCGTCAGGGTGGCCGGGTTCTGCGTGCCGCTCAGGTCGCCGCTCCAGCCACTGAAGACGAACCCGCCAGCAGGGGTTGCGGTCAAGGTCACGGTCGTGCCGGGATCATAGCTGCCTCCGGGCGGATCGAGGCTGACACTGCCCGAGCCGACGACGTTCACCGTCAAGGTGTATTGGCCGGTCGTGGTGACGGTGAAGGTGCTGGCGCTGGTGCCGGTGCCGGCCGGAGTGGTGACGCTGATTGGCCCACTGGTCGCCCCTGTTGGGACGATGGCGCGGATTTGGGTATCGGAGTCCACCGTGTAGCTACTCGCCGCGGTGCCGTTGAAGGCGACGGCGGTCGCGCCGGTGAACTTGCTGCCCGTCAGCGTCACTTCGGTCCCAACCGGTCCGCTTGTCGGCCTGAAGGAGGTAATGACGGGACTATTCCCCCCACCGAGGGAGATATAGTTGTGCAGGTAGTAGCCGCTGTTCTTATCGCTCGCGAGAACAACCAGCCCGGTGGCACTCGTAACGTTCTGTTTGGTCGATGTGGCGTTGTTGATTTTCAGATCAGTCGAACTCTGGATGAACGGGTCGCCTTGCCCAAGCGGGAAGTTGATGTTGTTGATATCGGTCGTCTTGTAGTAGATCGCGCCGCCGCTCTCCGGGGAGGTGGCAAACATGTAGATACGATTGTGCTCCTCATCCAGCAGTACAATGGGGCGAGTGTGAGAATCGCTCTTCCGTCCAAAAACGTGGCTCGTCCACCCGCCATTCAAGTTGCGCACGAGCAGCATGATCAGCGGTGCACTTGACGCCGAGAGAGACGTCTTGATCGCCGCGAAGACGCGCCCACTGCTATCAACCTGCAACGACTTGAGGTTGATGTGGTCATCGGCGCAGGCCCCCGAGCAGTCGTTTGGTCCTGGGAGCGCGGTCTGCTCGGGCTGCCAGATGTTGTCCACGTCTTGATCGAGATGCACTGCAAAGTACATCTTCGATCTCACCTGATTACTCCACATCACCCCAACCTTGTCGCCCTGGAAAGCAACGACTGCGGAGATATCATCGCTCGATACGCTCACAGCCGTTGACGTGACCGGCAACACGAATGGATCACTCCACGTGAGATCATCGCCGGTACTGCGGTTCACCATGACCTTGCTGTTTTCAACGTACGTCACCCATAACTGGCCGGTCGAGTCCTTCGCCAGCACGAGCGTTTCCGACTTGCCGCGGGTGACCGTCACGGGGAAGCCGGGATCCAGACTGTAGCTCTTCGACGCGGAGTGATAGCTGTAGCGGTACAGCCGGCCCCACTGGGACGAAGACGAGGTTGGCTGGCCATTCGTCGTGTAGAGGTGCGACACCACGTAGAGTTTCCCGGTAGCCTGATCCCAGAGCGCATCGGCTTTGGAGGCGGCTCGATCGTCGAGAACTGTCCCGGTATCCACCCAACTCTGGCTGGTCAGATCCAGTCGATAGATGTGATATTCATTCGCCGAGGGGTTGCACAGGCTCCCCCACCAGATGCCATCATTGAACCACAGCTTGCTCTCGGGCTTCTCCCCGGTCGGCGTCGAGTTGCAGCTACTGCCGTAGGCGTAGTCGCGGTAGCCCTGCTCAACTGGGCTGGAGGCCTGTGCGACCAGTGGGTATCCGATTTGGACGCTCCCGACTGCGAGCAGCACGGTCGCAACGATGAGCCAGAGTCTTCTCCGGTACCACGGTGAGGACGGTGGGCATGTGTGCCAGTTCATTGGCCTTCCTCCTGAGTAATTATCTGACGGGTGGCAGCAGTATCCCTGATATCCACCCGGGTGAGCGCTGGTCGCTGTCGGGTGAGTACAGCGACCACAACAATGAAAAAGTGTGCCGGGAGGAGCGCCGGCACCACATGCTGCCCACCGTTGGTGCGCCGCAGGCAGTCGCTGACGCGGCGGTCATTGATCCGCGCGCTTTTGACGAAGATGGATTTCTCACCTTCCAGATCTCAGCTCCTTTCTCCTCTCGCCGAGCCCCGCACGAGGATCATTGGGAGATACTCTATGTGGGCGCAGGCAGTGGCGGTGGGCGTCGTCGCCGCGATGGGCGTACGCGTTTTGGTCGGCGTGACGGTCGGCATGTTCGTCGGCATGGGCGTCGCTGTTGCTGTGCTTGCCGACGTGGGCGTCGCCGTTCCGGTAGGAGCCATCCGACGGGGGTCCCAGGCGGGATCGGTGGTCAAGGGTGGATTGGCAGCAGTGGCGATCGCCTGCCAGGGGACGAGCTTGAAGTTCTGGTTGCCATCGTCGTTCTTATTGTCCTGGGCGATGAAGAGCCCCTGCGGGAAGGCGCCGTCGAGCCCGACGTTGGTCACGTCAATCCCATCGGTGCCCGAGACGCCGTCGATCCCGTTGCTGTCCACGATCTCGAAAGTCATGAGGTAGTCGTTGCATCCCTCGCGGCGGTAGACCACGAAGGTATCACTCCCCTGGCTGGAGGCGAGCAGGTAGCCGGTGCCGTCGCTGGCGTAGTAGAGGCTCAAGCCTTCGACATCGGGGGTGAGGTGGCCGCCTGCACCGGTGGCGTCCACCAAGGTGCGAGCGGTGCTATCGGCCGGCTCGGCGCCGTACCTCCAGATTCCCTGGGCCTCCTCGGCGATGTAGAACTGTCCCAACTCGTCGTCGGCCACGCAGCCCTCAGTTTGGGAGCCGACGTTGAAAGTGCGGACCGCCGTGGCTGCCACCCGGCCGGCCCCGTTGTCGAAGAGCTCCCACTGCTCGACGGTGCCGTCCTTGTCGTTGACCAGGGCGTAGTACCTGCCGCTGGCGGTGCTGTGGTACATGCACAGGCCGTAGGGCTCCCCGATGCCGACCAGGATCGGTGCGGCGGCCACATCCTCGAGCTGGCGAGTGGTGGGGTTGACCTGGTAGACCGCCAGGCTGTCGTGGCTACGGTCACTGGCGGTGACCAGAGTCACCGCCCGGCCACCCAGGGGGAAGTTGTAGCGCAGGTCGACGTTGTTCATCTTGCCATCGGCCAGGTACTGGAGCTGGTGGCCGGTGAGGTCGTAGACCGCCAGGCCGCCTTGCTTGTCGGTGGCGATGATCGTGCTCTGCGCGGGCGCCGTGGAGTGGATCCAGATCGCCGCATCATCGGCCGCATCCCCACTGTGCGGCATCGGCTCTGTCTCCACCGTCGCAGCCACCTGTGCCGTTTTGGTCGCTGTGGTCGAATAGGCATAGCACTGGCCGTGGGTTGGGCCCTCAGGCGCTGAGCTCCAGTACGATTCGGGCAATGCCAGAACTCGGAAGGAGGTGGGCGGGATGTTCGCGATAGTCGTCGCAGTTAAGTTGAGCTCGGGATCTGACCACTGGATCGTTGAATAGGGGTTGTCAATCAGATTCTCCGCAATGATCTTTGGTCTACCACCTGAATCGACCAGGAACATTCCATATACCTGGAGGGCCCGAGCAATGATTTTCCCGGTTCGATCGAGCCCCATCCGGTCGAAATCCGCCGCTGTGAGGGATGGATCAAGCTGGAGCCAGGCGCCCTCGGGGATGGCGTAGGGCAGTGCGCTCTCGCCATCGGTCTTGCTTGCGGGGAACACGCAGCGCTCTGGAGCTGTGTCAGGATAGGCAAACGCGATCGCGTGCTCGATCCGCCCCTGGATGATCTCCCACGGGCGGATCATGCCGGCGTAATAGGGGACTCCCGCACCGCGGGAGCCGTAGCGCGTCGGTGCGCCATCCCAGAAGATGTTGTATATCGAACCGTTACTGATACTCCAACCCGCGCGGCTGCGGGTGACGCGATACAAATCGTACTCTGTGCCGGTGTTCCTCTCGATAATGATCATACGCCCGTCGTCGCCCCCCGCAGGCGTCGCGTCCGGCGGAATCGGCACACCTTCAAGGAGTGAGACCTTGCGGACCCCATCTGGTGTCACAATCGTACAATTGTACACCGTGCACGGAATGTCCCACCGCGGCGTCGATTCATCCACAAAGTAGACGGTAAAGCTGTACACGGTTGGATCAGAGGTAATCCCAGTGTCAATCGTTGCAACCATCTCAGCCGAGTGAGGATCATACTGAGGATTGGGACCAATGGGTGTGTTCCAGATACTGGTTTCGGTGTAGGGTCGCATTGTCGTGACATCGAGGGGGGTGCTGGTTGGTATAGCCGTGGGCGGCTCTGAGAGAGCCGCCCTGATCGGTCCTCCCTTATCGGTCGATTCGTTCATGGGCGGATGGTCGCCAGAGTGAAGAGTCCCAAGTGCAAGGGCGATAACGACAATGATGCAGAAGTGAATCGGGCGGCCATGGATTGAGCGTGGCGAGGAAGCCAGCATTTTCATGTTTGATTCTCCGGTATGAGATACGACATCGGGCCGGAGTACCGCGTTGCTGTTGGGCTCCCAAAGGGAATCGCTGGACCAATATTCCAACGAGGGAGCTCCTTCCCGGTCCTGCCTGGGCAGACCGAGGATCGATCGGCGGCACGATGACGTCGGTTGGCGAACGGGGACTGGCCCAGAGCTGTCCAGGCAGCTCTGGCCTGGCAACACACCGGTTCCCTACCCATTTCGCGGTGCAGCCGGCCCCAGGCAGATCAAGAAGGTCGAGATGGCCGATGATCGAGTTCATCATGCACATGCATCCGGGCGAACGCGCAACGGGGCCGAACCGCGGGCGGATACTGCGCCCACCACTCGTAGGACTTCGATCAGTTCCACAGCTGGCTCTCGTATCGCGTCCACGACGTCTTCTCCTGATCAAGCGCTTTCCATCCTCTGATGTGTTCCAGCCGTGTATGGTCAAAATCCGATTCTCACTCTATTGACAGAATACCTCGTCAAGCGTCACACATGGTCTCCCCTGAACTCCGAGTCGTGTTGGTGACTGGCTTCGATAGGCCGGTCCTTTCAATATTCAGGCGACGTATCCCAATGCCCTCAAGCGCTCGATGACGGTTTCATCCATTTCCGCGGCATCGTCCACCAGACGGGGGGGGAAGATCTCCAGGTTCGAACGCCACACATCCAACGCAATCTGGAGATCGGCCAAAGCTGGGCGGTCTACAGCCGTGTTGATAAGGTTGTGCAGCTCGTCAGGATCTGTCACGAGGTTGTAGAATTCACCAGGACGATCGTCACACCAGAGGTACTTGTGAGTGGCCGAGTGCGCCGCGAGCTGCTGGCGAGGATACTTCGTGGGGTCCATGGCCGGATTCACGCTGAGAAGTTTCTCTATCACATCGTAACTGTCGGTGTAATCTTCCTCCGCGAAGGCAATACCGCCCGGGTTGCTGGCCCGGGCGACGGCCCCAGCGAGGCCGGGACGCTGCGTTTGGGCAGAGGGGATTCCGTCCATCGGCGCTCCGGACCATTCCAGGACCGACGGGTAGAGGTCCAGGGTCTGAACCACCCCTTCGACCTTCAGTCCGGGCGAATAGTCGGGGTGACGAACGATCAACGGCACGTGGATCAAGTTGTCGTGGAGACTCAGTGTGTGCCCCACTATGTCGCGGTAGTCTCCCAGCATCTCGCCGTGGTCGGCCGTGATCACCACGATGGTGTTCTCCCAGCCCCGCCAACGTCCGAGCCGTCGCAAGAAGCGGCCGACCTCACGATCCACGTGCACGATCGAGGCGTCGTAGAGCACCCGCCAGATCCGGCGGTGGGTCTCGGTGACCTCGCGCGTTCCGGCGTTGAACTCCCACTGCTTCTTGAGGGTGACAAAATCCGGCTTGAGCAAGTATTTGGGGTTGAACCCTTCCTGGCGCAGCAAAATGTCGGGCGGCACGGTCCACGGAAAGTGGGGGGCGAGCGCGTTGGCCATCAGGAAGAAGGGTTCTTGCCCGCCCCGCGCTTTGATCCAATCGTACATATTGTCCAGCACGAGGCGGGGCGCGATCATCTTTCTCACGTAGCGGGCCGCCAGGCGCCACGGCCCTTGCGAGCCATCCGCCACCTGGCGGACAAACCTGGTTTGCGACCGCGAATTCAACAATTCATCGACGTTGAAGAACTCATCGAAGCCGTCGTCCAGGTGGTTCTCTCGACTAAACAGCATGTTCTGTGAGAAGGCGGCGGTGCGGTATCCAGCCGATCGCAGCGCCTCCGGGAGCGTGACAAGCGCTCGATTGAAGCGGCGATCAGCGCGGATATTCTCGATCCGATGCTGAGATGGGTAGAGCCCGGTCAGCATTGAAGCGTGTGACGGAATGGTCCAGGTCGCCGCTGAAAACGCGTGCTTGAAGAGGATATTCTCGTTGGCAAAGGTGTCCAGATGAGGGGTCGTCTTTGCCGGGTAGCCGTAGCAAGATACGTTCTTGGCTCGTAAAGTATCAAGGATGAGAAGAATGACGTTCGGGCCACCAGTCATGGATGCGTTTCTCCTTCGCTTGCCCTTCTAGCTCAAACTGCTGTCTATGATGAGACTGTCTTCTACACACTGACGCGTGGTTGCCACCGCCTGAGATGCACCATCCACGGCAGCAACTGGGCTCGGAGGATCGTCAGTGTCGTGCGTCGCCCCACGTTGATCCGGCCGAGCTGCAAGCGGTCAGCATCACGGAGGTCGTTGATGCCGCGCATGGTCGTGAAGGCCAGAGCGAATCCCTCGCGCTTCAATAGCTGGGTGACCGTGCCGTCATACCCGCCACTGGGGTAGGCGAAAATCGGCAGGGCGGATCCGATCTCGCGCTCGAGATCACGGAGCGCCCCGACCGCCTCGTCCCGCGCCTCTTCAGGCGAGATCCGGTTCATCAGTGGGTGAGTGCGGGTGTGGGCACCCAACGTGACCCCCTCACGTGCCAGTTGGCGCAACTCGTTCCAGCTCAACACGCTATGCTGTGGCGCGGGCGCGTCGAGCTGCTTGCAGATCCAGTCCACGAACGCCATCGCCTGAACGTGGGGAAGAGTTTTTACATAATCTCTGAGCCGGCTGAACGCTCGCCCGCGCCGGTCATCTGGCGGCAAGGACAGGCGGCGGAGCAGCCGGACCAGATCGTCGGGGGGGGTGTGGCTCACCGCCTGGTACAGCCGGTCCCACCAGAATGCTCGCTCCGGGTGGTCGGGGAAAGCGGTCGGTACGAACAGTGTTACGGGAAGCTGGTGGCGCTTTAAAATCGGCCACGCGTGCTCGGCGAAATCGCGGTACGCATCGTCGAAGGTTACCAACACCGAGCGTGGCGGCAGCGGGGTGCCGCTGCGGCAGGCTTCGAGCAACTCGGGCATCGCGACCACGTGGTAATTGGCGGCCAGGTGGCTCATGTGCTGATCGAAGACTCGCGGCGTGACGGTCACGCGCGGGGAGAGGGCCGGGTGGGCCCTGGGCTCATCCACACGGTGGTAGGTCACGACCCGCAGGAGGTTCGGCCGCTCGCCATCGACCTGCTCCAGCATTTCCACGCATTTTGAGAACACCGTCGTATGGGCTGCAAACAATGGTACCTGTTTAATCACCTCGTCTGTCTCTCCTGTGCGCTACGCCGTTTGGTTCAACTTTCGGCGAAACTTGCGGAAGATCTTGGGGATCTCGGCCAGCCCGGGCCGCGGATCCTTCAACGATAGAATGTCAAATTTATAGATGGGATTCGCCAGTTCAAGCAATGCGCTCACTCCCTGGCGCCGGCTCGGCATTGGTAGGAACGGGTAGCGCCGCCGCCCCAGCAGCACCGAGGCGATCCAGACCAGGTCAAGCTCCAGATTACGCGCGCGGACGCCGACCGTGTAGTGGGCGTCGGGCTCCCGGTCGCCGTTCGAGGAGGCTCCGTTGAGATAGAGCTCAGCCAGACGCGCCGGGAAGTCCATCCCGCTGAGGACCGCCAGCGGCAAAGAGCCCCAGACCCGGCCGTTAATCTCCATCAGCCTGGGACCCCCTGAATCGACCTTGAACTCGACCATCGCGAGGCCGGTCCAATTCAACGCCTCCAGGAGCCGGACGGAGTAGCAATACAGCGTCCGGTCGAGCGGGACACTCTCGCGGAATGCGCTGGCGCCACCGGTGATAGGGACCTCGCGTAGCCTGCGGTGCTGAAACGCGGCCAACGGCCGGCCGTGGTCCATCAGGAGTTCGACCCCATAGCCGGTGCCGGCGCAGTACTCCTGCAGCAGCACCCCGCAGCGCCCTTCGAAGCGGCCCATCTGCTCGGCCAGTTGATCGAGGGTCTCGGCGTAGCAGACGGTGAAGGCCTCAACCCCCGCCTGCTCGCGGTACAGCCGTGACGCCTGGGGTTTGAGGACCACCGGCCAGCTGAATGTCTGGCCCTTCTCGACCGCCTCCTGGGCTGTATGAACCAGGTGAGTTTGCGGGACCGGCACGCCCAGCCGATGGGCCAGTTCGAGGGTTTTGAGTTTGTTCGTCACCACCTCCAGTACCACTCGCTCAGGCAGGGCGAGCCGGCAGATCCCTTCGAACTCGGCGCGGGCTTCTGAAAGCGGGAGGATCACTTCGTCGGTAATGGGGATGATGAGATCGACGCCCTTGTCGCGCGCCGCGGCGAGGAGCGCCCTGACGAACTCGCGCGGCGCGGTTTGGGGCGCCGGGTACAGGAAGTGCTCTCGCGCGTACCGCGAGTGAAAACCGGGGCTATGCGGATCAGAGTCAGCCGCAATCACATCCCAGTTTTTGGAGCCCAGCGAGCGGATCATCGCGATCGCACTCCCGCGGCCCGCGTCGGTGACGAAAATGGTGGGTCTATTCTGGCTAGCCCTGGACATGGTGGATCTCCATGGATTTGCCAGTCTTGGCGCGGTAGACGTCCCAGATGAGTTCAGTCACGGCACGGGCCACGTCATCCGCTGGCCGGCTGGCGTCGACGAGTTCGAAATGCGTGACGAGCTTGCGGAGTTGGAGATACTCCTGGCGCCGCTGCTCGACTGATTCCAGCGTGCCTTCACCCTTGCGGGCGAACAGGATCTCGGCAGGAGCGTCGAGGCAAATTACCAGGTCCGGCTTGGGGTAGAGGCGGTCCAGCATCAAGCCGTGGATCCGGCTGGCGAGTGGCCGCCCCTTGCCGCCATTGGCAATATCGTGGGTGTAGTAGTCCGAGAAGAAGTGGCGGTCGAACAGGACGATATGCCCCCGGCGCTGGTAGTACCAGGCCAGGCCCTGCCGAAACCACTCCTCGCCCATCCGGTTCGCCAGCCGAAAACTCGACTTGAGCTCGAGCATCAGGCGCTTCAACGCGCCGTTCGGGCGAGGTTTGGCGCCTTGCCTGTCGGGCGGTCCACCTTCGTCCCGCGCGATCCCGAGCGCCCGCCTGACGGCATAGATCAGGCGCGTCGTCGGCAGCATGTGGTTGCTCGCGTCGAGATTGATCCCCATGTAGACATACTTTACGGGCAGCGGAAGGGCGTGTTCAAGCCGCCGGCCGATTGTCGTCTTCCCTGCTCCGTCCGCACCGATTAAGGCTACAGTAAACATGGCACTCCTCAATGTTCTGCCATGCTGGCCACGTTCGAGAGCACCCGCCCCAGCTTCGCCGCGCTCCGATTCCAGGTGAAATTCACCTCCACATAGCGCCGGCCCGCGGTGTGTGGCCAGGGATTCGTGGCCCACCGGCTCAACTCAGCTGCAATCAGTTCGGCGAACTGCTGCCGGTTGTGCGCGACTTGCACGGGTGGTTGCTGACCATCCTCAGTCCGCAGGCCATCGGCGGCCAATGGGGAGGCAACGACTGGTAGCTCCATGGCCAGCGCCTCGAGGATCTTGTTCTGGATGCCGGCCCCGAAGCGCAGCGGCGCCGCGAAGAGGGTGGCCCGCTCCAGGTAGGGCCGGATATCCTCGACGAAGCCCGTCACCGTGACGCCCGGTCGCTGACCCGCGCGGATGAGTTTCGGCGATGGATCGCGCCCGACAATGAGCAACTGTGCAGCGGGGATCGCGAGACGGACACGCGGGAGGATCTCCTCCGCCAGGTAGAGGGCGGCGTCGATGTTCGGCGGATAATCCATGACGCCAGTGAAGATGATCGTGTTGGCGTCCCGCTTCGGCGCCGAGCGCGACCAAAAATCGAGGTCGATCCCGTTTGGAACAATTGTCGCGTGATTGCCGGATTTTCCGACGAGCGCCTCACGATCGCGCGAGGAGGCGAACAGGAGGTGGGCGGCCTTGCGCATCAGCCTCCGTTCAGTGGCTCGTACCTGGAGGTAGTCGAGGAGCAAGATCGGACGCTGAATCGAGCGTGCGTACCGCAGGTTGCCACGAATCCGAATCGAGGTGGCGTCGCACATATCCACGACGATTGGAAGACTACTGAGGCGTTCGATCGCCGCGGGCGTACGCTTACCGCTGCAGAGCAAGACGTCGAAGTGCGCCTCGCGCGTCAACCAGAGGAGTGCGCTGCTCAGCTTCTGGGTGGCCTCATCAGCACCGGCGAGCAGTCGAAGCCGGTTGACGGCTTTGCGCCGGGTTGAACGGCTCTTGTTGGTCGAAGGGAAGGTCAGGACGCGCTCGATAAAGGGTGCCATCGCCCTGGCGTGCTCTGGCACGAACCTGGCGTTGACGACGGAGAGCAAGGTGATCGCGTGGTGTCGCGCCAGCTCCTTGATCAGGAAGTAATGGCGTAAATACCCACTCGTCAGCGGGTACGGGAAGCCATTGGTCAGGTACAGGATACGCATTCTAGTTGCTCCTCGTCTTCGTCGCCGGTTCGTCGAACCAGTGGAGTTCGCTCACCTGCCGGAGGGTATGGTGCCAGAGGGCGTAGTAACGATTGGCCCGCAGCCAGGCAGCCGTATCGGCACCAAGCGACTCTCCTGGACGCCCGGCTGCGCCAAGGCGGGTCAACAGGCTGGCGGTGTAGCGCGCCCAGCACAGGACGAATAGGGGTGTGAGGACTTGCACCGGGAGCTGGAGCCGCTCGGCGTAGGCTCTGACGTAGGGCCGCGCCCACGCCGACTGGCCGAAGAATGCCGCGTGGAATGCCGAGACGTACTCGGCAGTGGAGCGCGGGGTGTGCAGGGCGAAGGCCACATAGCTCAGGAAGAAGAACAGGTCGTACGTCGGCAGGCCACGGGGCGTCGCGAGCTCCCAATCGACGGCTCCGGGACCGCCATGCCTGAGAAGCATGAGGTTCGGAGCGCTCAGATCACTGTGCTCGAACACCAGCGGCAGCTTCGCGCCGCGCAGCGGCGCCACCAACTCCCATGTCCGCTCGAGCATGGAGGCCTCATCGGCCGAAAGCGGGAACAGCTCTGTGAAGTGGTGGAGTGGCCGCTCGACCAGTCGCTCGAACCAGTGGGAGTCGGCCCCTGCCGGGTCGCGCGCCGGTTGTTGGAGTTCCGCCAGCCAGCGGGCGACCGCGTCGCAGCAGCCCACGAAATCGCGGCGCACGGTTGCTCGATCCATCGGCTGGCCCACCAATGCCGTCTCGAGCAGGATCTGCCGGCCGCGATACGTCTCAAAGGCGACCACTCTCGGGATCGAATCGAACCCACCGGGGCGGGAAGCCTGGACAGCTCGCAAGTTGGCCGCCTCTCGTTCGACGCCTTCGCTGGCGCCGGCGAGCCGCGGCAGCTTCGCGACCAGCGCCGGATCGGACGATCCTTCCGGCAGCAGGAGGAACACCACGTGGCTGGAGGCTCGGAACCGCGGCGTCACGACAACACAGGCCATTCGGGCCGGTGCGCCGTAGCGCTCGAGGCCAAGCCGCTGCTGGTTGTCGTGAAGGAATGACAGAACCGTATTCATGCGACCTTCGCCTCGCGGTTTGCACAGGAATGGGCCACGATGCTAAAGCAGGGAATGACCAACGCGAGCACTCCACTTCGCACCAACCAGCGCCCGAGCAGTGCCTTGAGCCGCACACCGGTCCGCCGCGGCGCGAGGACCTGGAGGAGTGCCGGGTGCTTGTCGAGCGGAATGATCTTCGTGCAGGCCTCGAAGTTCGGCCAGTGCCAGTAGGCCTCAACCTCAACCAGGCCGAGTCTGTGCAACACCGTTACATAATCGCGCACGAAGTGCAGCGGCTCGGACCGGCTCAGTCGTCTCGGTCGCGAGAAGGGGCTGTACGCCTCCACGTAGAGCCAGCCACCAGATCGCAAGAGCGCGGCCGCCCGTCGCAGAGTGGCTATGGTCGGGTCGCTCACGACAACGATGTCGTATCGCCCCGGATCGACGCCGGCATCCAGGCGGGCGCCCCGTTCAATAAGTGTGAGCGACGTGCTGAACAGCGTCAGTGACTCCACGAGAGTTCCCCGTGCTGAACCGATGTACGCGACCCGCCCAAGATCAGGGTCCGGAAGCAGAAAGCGCCAATCGACCCGTCGCGAGGCCTGGAGCAGGGCATCGGAGTCCACCTCCGCTCCGGTTTTGGCGGTTTCTGCTTGCTCGGGGGCAAGGATTGTGTGAGGAAGGGCGCCGTCTGTGACCATCGTGCTACCGTCTGCTCAATCCGACTGGTTCTGGTGACTAAAGGCTGATGAAAAGGCTTCGATCGGTGCTCCTCCATAGCCACTTCGCATCTGCTATGCTGTGTTACCCGAGGGCAACCAGGGCGCACAGCCGAGCCTCGGTGACTGAAAGGATCCACCCCTGCAGCTTCACAATCTGGCCCTCCTCAAAATCCTGCCGCATCCGAAGTTGCAAGAGTTCGCGAAGTGTATTCGTAGTCGCGTTGCGAGACTCGCTGTTATTATGGACAGGGCCCAAAGAGAGTAGATTGACGAGCGTCTGCGCGTCCGCCTCTTGCGGGACATTCTGCAGGTACGTGCGTCCCACGATCCGTGCACTTTCTTTGTACTTGAGAAGCCCGGCAACACTCGCACTCAGAGAATCGAGCTGTGGTCGCGCAGCCGGTGCGCTCCACTGGACTGACGGGCGGAGGCGTGTCGCAAGCCCGAGCCAAAGAGCGATCGTCAAAAGTTCTCGCCGGCGAATTCCTGCCTCGGCGCTCATTTCATTCTCCCCTTGATGTGATCCGCGAGCCGTAGGGCAAGCGCGGTAAGCGTAAGCGTCGGCGTTCCCGACCCTGGGGTGGGGAACACGGAGCTTCCGGCGACAAACAGGTTGGAAATGCCGTGCATCTGGCAATTTCCATCGACGACACCTTGCCGCGGGTCATCACTCATCCGGGTGGTTCCCATGTGATGCCATCCTCCGCGTATATCCGCAGGCCATGTTGTGTCGTCATCATCAATCTTGATTTGCAAGCGGCCGAATCCGGCACGTCCCGCTTCGGCGCCAAGGATTTCCAGTGTCCGGATGACGCTACGCTTATCGAGGGGGCTTAAGCGCCAATCCAACCGAACGCGATTCTGGCCGAGCCGATCTCGCTCCGTTGAAAGGGTCACACGGCTCTCAGGGTTCGGGACAGGTTCGATTCTGGTGAGCAGTCGAATCCCTTGGATTGGAATGTTGTTGAAGATCTTTCCGTAGGCGAACAGGGCGATATCGCCAAGGTACTCGGAAACGAGCGGTTCCAACCCGCTCAACCCGGATTCGGTAATCTGGGCAATAACCATCGGATCTGGTGTCAAAGTGGGGGCACCTGGAATGATAAGTTTTTGCCAGCTCATCATATCGCGAACGACATTTGCTGCGTGTTTATCGAAGTTATTGATGCTCTTCCTTCCACGGAATGCTTTTACGAGATAACGAAGTGAGGCAACGTCCTTTGATCCAGCCGCTTTGACGTATGTTTCCTCGTAAACCGGTCGGAGTTTAATCTGGACGTCGACCAGTTCCTCCCGGCGGCGAGTTTCCTCGGAGAGGCTGAGGTATCCTGTAATCTTTGAGTTCCCGACCAGATGTGGTTCATAAAAATCGGTTCTGGTGTGAGGGTTGGATGGGAGAATGATACCTGCCTCAAAGCGCGGATGTTCTAAGAAAAACCTTCCAACGAGGCCATTCTGATTCCCAAGCCCGTTCGGTTGCCTCTTGTTCGAGAGGAGAAGCAGACGTGGATTCTCGATACCGCCGACAGCCAAAACAAATATTTTCGCCGTTATGGAAAACTGATTACCCGCAAGGCAGGCAACACGAACGCCCGAGACGGTTTGTGCCGTATCGTCAGTCTCGATCTCAGTGACATTGGCATTCAGATAGGTGATGATATTTTGCGCCTGGAGAATCTCGTCGCGAAAATTCTTGCCGAAGCTTCGTAAGTGCGTGGGCACAATTTGCGCAAGTCTGCTGACGATTTGATCGCCGAGGGATGGGAGAGCAGGGGACTTGTCACGTTCCTGCCAGTAGCTGGTATCCCACTCCGCCGAGCTAAGCTGACAGATGGTGCGGGCGCGGTCATAATAGGGCTCGAGGTCCGACCTGCGGATTGGCCAGCCGCTATACGGAATCCAGTCGCGTTTTTCGAAGTCGAAGTCGTCAAATGGCCGACACGTCCCCCCCCAATGATTGGTGGTGCCTCCGAAATAACGCAAGCGCGAGGCCTGCAGCGGATAGTAGGGGAGCCCGACATTTTCGCCCTCATAGAGCGACTGCGTCTCCTGATTGTATTCGAAGTCACCGCTCTCGAGCATGCTGACGCGGAATGGACGATCAATGAACTCCCGCGCCAGGGTGATTCCCGCTGCCCCGGCGCCGATAATGCAAACATCAGTTTCAAGAACCTGGTTATCCGGTATGGTGCGCGCATCGATGAACAAATCGAGAACCTCCTTTCGCTTTTCCTACAAAAGTGGGCCGATTGCGTCGAACAGGCTCGCGATCGGCACGGGGTACGGGTGGTAGACAGCGTAGGTATCCTTGTCTGCGAGCACCCGCGTGAGCATCGCGTGTTGGAGTTCCTCGGCCCGCTCAATAAGCTGGTTGTGAGCCTCAGGAAAAGCGAATCGAAACTTCAGGTAGTAGGCCGTAAAGTCCAGCCGCTCGTGTTGCAGCGAGAAGACCATCCGTCGAGCGATCTCTTGCGGGTCTATCGGCTGGACGATCACCTCAGGCAACTCGTGGCTGACGACGAAGAATAGCCGGTCGAATGTGCCGGCGAGCAAACCGAAGCCGTTGCCAAACAGTCGCTGCGGGTGCACATCTACGTAGAGTTGTCGCTTCAGGAGCGGCATCACCCGGTTCAACGCCCTGACCGGCGCGCTGCGAGCGCCATGCGGTGGGCCGACGAGCTCGAGCGACTGAAATAGTTTGAGCGCCCGCAAGCGCACCAGTTCGTTTCGTCCGACCAACGTGCGATACTGCGGCAGGCTGTCCAAATGCCAATTCCACAGCCGGATCGGCTCCGGGATACCGTAGATGTGCTGCCCATTGCTGCTGATGTAGACCCACTCATCGCCGATGTATTCCGCGCCACGGGCCATGAAGGCCAGCAATGTCTCGGTCTTGCCACCCTTCGACCATCCGGTCGTGACGACTCCCGTCCCGTTATAGGTGAAGGCCGAGGCGTGCAGCGGAAGTGCACCCCGACTCAACACTGTGAGGTTCAGAATCGGGATGAGTAGCGGCACAGCCGGCAGCCCTCGCTCGCAGACGATCTCGCACTGCCTCCTGCCGATCTGTTCGAAGTCGATCTGGACTGTCACGCGAGACTTGTGTTTGCTGCGGAGCACAAGGAAGGCGTCGTCGGTGAAGCCAGCCTCGTCCACGCCGAGGTAACGGACCCGTGACGGGGTCGGCAGCCGGTCAACGAACCGGATGAGGATATCGGGCTCGCGTGTGAGGGAGGCCTGGATCGGGCCCAGCTGCCGCGTGACGGCGGCGACATCGTCCGGCGAGGCATCGAGCAACCGGATGCAGGCGAGGCCATGCAAGTCGTAATCCGTCGTTTGGGGCGTGTAGCTATTGCGTTGAGATGGATACATTCAAGCCTCAGTCAAGGCGTTCGCTTGTTCACGTCTGGTCGTTTCGGGCGTTGTATTGCTGTGGCGATCGTGCGCCAGGAGACGAGCTTGTAGTTCTGATTCCCGCCATCATTGATGTGGTCCTGGACGACAAAAACTCCGTCGGGGAAGGTGGGGTCCAAGTTGAAACTGGCCGCGTCAATCCCATCCGTGTGCGAGACTCCGTCAATCCCGTTGCCCGCCACAATCGTAAAAGTCGTAACATACTCGTTGTTGTTCTCGCGTTGGTAGAGCACAAATTCATTGCTGCCCTGGCTAGACGCGATCAGGTAGCCAGTGCCGTTGCGGGCAGTGTACAGGGTCAGGCCTTCAACCTCCGCCGTGAGGTGTCCTCTGGGGCCCGTCATATCCACCAGGGTCCGGGCTGCTCCGCTCTCCGGCTCGGCTCCGTACTTCCAGATCCCCTGCTGCTGTTCCCCAATATAGAGGTACCCGAGGTCGTCGTCTGCCACGCAGCCTTCGGTGGTGCTTCCCACGTCGAAGGTGCGGACCTTCTTGCCATCAACCTTGCCCGCGCCGTTGTCAAACAGTTCCCACTGCTCCACCACACCCGACTTGGAATTGACGAAGTAGTAGAACTTGCCGGTCACCAGGCTGTGATACATGCAGGAACCGTAGGTGGCGACCGTATGAATCGTACGGGCGGCTGCGTTCTCCAGTTTACGAGTGATGGGATTCACGCGGAAGATGGCAATGCTGTTCTCGATCCGGTTGCCCGCAGTGACAAGCGCTACCGACCAGCCGCCAAGCGGGAAGTTGTGACGAATATCCACGTTGTTCAGTTCACCGGCAGGCAGGTACTGGATCTGCCTGCCGGTGAGGTCGTAAACCGCCAGGCCACCTTTTTTGTTCGTGCCAATGATCGTGCTCTTGGAAAAGGCCGCGGGATGAATCCAGATGGCAGGATCATCGGCCGCATCGCCACTTGATGGAACGGGGGCCGTCTCCGCTATCGGGGCGACCTGGATGTTGGATTGACTGGGCTGACTGGCCGACGGTTGGGCGCGGTGGTGTACAATCAGGGGGAGTGTCCGCCCGGCAATCTGTAAAGTTTCAAGCGCCGCAGACAGCATCACCACCACTAGCGCGACCAGGACGCTGGTAGTCATTAATATTGGTCTTTTCACAAACTACTCCTGCAAGCACCTCCCGGGATGAAAGAATGGTGGCCGTGTCGGAGGAACGCTTGCGAGCGTGCTTCCACTACGTGCGGGTGTTGAGCCTACTCGAAGAACTCAATATTGCCGCCACCCAAATCACCACAATTGGTGTAGCCGTCGAAGACGCCGCCGGTGAGCGTGATGCAGAGCCAGTCACCTTCGGAGGCGCCGGGTTCACCCTTATCGACGACCTGCACCTCGAATCGACCGCCCTCACCGCGAGGTCGAGGAGTGTACTCGCCGAAGAACCACCCTTGTCCCGACTTGTTGTCGCACGTATCGAGGGGCACGGAAGCTGCCCTGGCCTGAAAGTTGACGCCCGCGGCGTGATCGTTGTATTGGAACTGGCCAGAGGCCTCTGCCTGGCCGAGATCCTCACCCCGGCATACTAACTGGAAGCCAAACGTCGCTCTGCCATCACCTGAGGCCGACTCCATCCAGCCGCCTCCTCTCGCCGTCCGGCAGCTCACCAGGAGCAGTGCGAGGACGGCTCCTAACCCCACAGAAAGAATCCTAGAAGGTCTTCTTGACATTGCACTCACTCTCCCTCAACAAGCTGCACCCGTCCATATCGTGTGGAACGGGTACGCCGAGGTGGTCCAGGATTGTCGGAGCCACGTCGGTAATAGAAGGCCGCCTGTCGATGTGGTGCAGTCCTCGAATGTAGAGCAGTGCGTCGGGCGTCGTGTGCATCCCGACGCGCGCGTCGCCCTTGAAGGTGAGTTCCTGCTTGCCAAACAGCTCCTTGGGATCGTAGCCGTCGTGCATCGCCAGCACGAGATCCGGCGCGGCGTGAGCGTAGGGGCCGTGATACAGCTCCTCACGCATGTAGACCCGCCGGACCATTGGCTCGCCCGTGACCGGATCGGCCATTGTCATGGCCGCCTCGGCGATCTCACGGCGCACGCGCTCGTATTCGGCCGCCCGGGCAATCCGGCCCCGTGGCTCGCGTCCGCGCACATTCAGGAATATCCGCCCTGAGTCGAGGCTGTAGGCTGTGCTGCTGGGGGCCATATCATGGAGTCCCTCCGGCTGCTCCCTGCTGTACTGCAGATAGCCCGCCCGGTGGAGCCAGGTGTTGATATACACCTCCTGCTTGATCGTGCAGAAGCCGTGATTTGATAAGACGATGAGCGTTGTCTCTTCGTCGAGCCAGGCGCGGACCTCGCCGAACACCTGGTCGATGCGCCGATAGAACTCGAGAAACGTGGGCACGTACCGGGCGTCTCCCTGTTCCATCTCCTTCCAAAAGAAGTGATGCAGCCAGTCGGTCTCCATGATGTGTGCCACGAAGAGGTCCCATGGCTCTTGACACCACAGGTAGCGCATCGCCGCCACTCGCCACTCGAACACCTCGTCAAGATCCAGCAGAAAGTTATCCTTGTCTTGACGGCTCGGCCTGGGGTCGGCGTCGATGCAGGGGTTCAGCCCCCACGGCGACTCACCAGCCTCGGCATTCGACGCGGCCTTGTGGCGGTTGGTTCCAAGAAAGCAGCCGACGAGCATGCCGCTGGCCTGGCGCGGTGGGAAGGTGAGCGGTACGCTCATCACGAACACGCGCTTGCCCGCGGTGGCCATGAGCTCTCCGAGGACCGGGGCGTGCAGGGTGCGGGGGGAGGGCATGAACGTTCTCAGCGAACCGGGTTCGCGATCGACGAAGCCGTAGATGCTGTGTTTCCCCGGATTCTTACCGGTCATGAACGACGACCACGCCACCGGGGAGGCGTTCGGCAGGGTCGTATCCATCTGTACCAACGCCCCCCCGTCGACGATCGCGCGGAAGTTCGGCAGTTCCCCCAGGCGGAACAACTTCTGGATGTAGGTGTAGGGGACTCCGTCGAGACCGACGACAATCACCCGGTTTTTCCGTTTTCTAGCCCTGTGGCGTTGATTTCGTGAGGCCATGGTTGCTTTACCCCGATCCTGCCTGGCATCACTCGGCCAGACGCTCCAACTACACGTTTGCTCTAGAGGTAGCCCAGGTCACGCAGTCGCGCGACGACCGCGTTCTCTTCCTCGTCGCTGTAATCTCCATTGAGGCGGGCGGCGATCGCAACCGGCGGTTGGCGCTCGATGTATCCCAGCGTCTCCAGCACTTCCATTACCTTGGCGACGCTCCGTGCGGGGCTCTCGCGCCCGTCGCTGTAGCAGACCACATCCGGGTCCAACGGCGGCTCATAGGGATCCGACACGCCGGTGAAGTGAGTGATCTCGCCGGCCAGCGCTCGCCGGTAGAGCCCCTTGGGGTCGCGCTGAGCCAGCACGTCGATCGAACAGTGCACGTAGACTTCGACAAAGCGGCCGATCTTCTCACGCAACTCGTCGCGGACGGCGCGGTAGGGTGAGATCGCCGCGGCAATCGCCACGACGTCGTTGTGGGTCAGCAACTCGCAGATCCAGCCGATCCGGCGGATGTTAATGTCGCGATCCTCCTTGCTGAAGCCGAGTCCCTTGCTCACGTGTGTGCGAACCTCATCGCCATCCAATACCTCAACCTTGTGACCGCGGCTCCGCAGCTCCTCGGCAATGAGAGCAGACAGCGTTGACTTGCCAGCTCCCGAGAGCCCGGTGAACCATAGGGTAAAACCTGGCATTATTTCACCTCGATGGCCTTTCCCCGCAGCCCCACTGGCAGCGGCTGGTCGAATATTGTCAGACGTTATCACTCTCTAACCGTGACGTGGGCCGAGATGCGAGACGACGGCTGCTCGAGCTCAACAGATTGCTGGAGCGAAAACAGGTGGCAGAGTGTGGGCGAGCTGCGCTGATCGATGCAGAGCCGCAGCAGGCTCACGTAGTGACCGTACTCCAGGGTGGTCGCTACGAGGCGGGTGGCCTCCTTCAGCGCCCGGTGCATCCAACAGGTGTAAAACAATGGTTCGACCAGTTCCGTGGGCAGGCCGGTCCGCTTGAGGTAGCGAGCGACTGAATCGACCACGAGCGAGCTGAGTGGCGACTCGGCCAAGAATTGCTGCGTAAAGCCCTCCAACCGATTACGGATTCCGCGGGCGCGGCCGGTGCCAATGCTGTAGGAGCGGAGGAAGTAGAATAGGTCCCACAGCGGCATTCCCTGCGGCTCGGCCGCTTCCCAGTCGAGAAACGCAACCCGCCCGCTTCGGGTAACCAGGACATTCCACGTTCCTGGATCGCCGTGCTGGAAGACCAGGGGAAAGGCTTTCGGAGTGCGACCGATCGCCGTGATTTGCTCCGCCAGAAAGTCGCTGTGGGCGGGCGCGAGCTGATAGATCTGCACAAACCGGTCGAATAGAACTCGGAGTGTCTCGACCACCTGTTTGGGGGTGGCTCCTATCCCATCGACGGTGGTGGCACCGAGCTCGATGAGCCAATCGATCGCGGCATGGGCGTACGGACAGTCGGCGGTCGCCTGGGTCCGCTGGCGGAAGGGAGTGCCCTTGATCGCCGTCTCGCCGACGATTGCCAGGTTGCTGTGGTAACCGAGGAACAGTGGCTGCGGCAGCGTCTCCGAGTCGCCGACGCCTCTCGCCTGCAGCAGTGCGAGCGCCTGGTACTCATTCTCGAGCCTGGGGTTCAAAACCGGGTCGCGGGTCAGCTTGACGATGTACTCCGGCGACTCGCTCGCAGGGCCGAATAAGAAGAAGAGCAGCTTTCGAGAGCTGAATTCGCTTGGCGCCGAGAGGCCCCAGCGGTGGTCGTCGATATTGATGTCTGCCTCGCGCGCGATTGCTCGCAGATAGTGCGGCGGCCCGTCGATCTCCACTCCTCCTACTAACACACCCGTCCGGCGAGTCAAGCGGTTGAACGGCTGAACCCGGGTAAGGGTGCGCTCGGCGCGCTCGAGAGCGCTGAACAGGCCAGTGCTCGCAATTCGTGTGACGGAGCGCAGGACCTGCCGGGCTGGATTCCGCCGTGTCTCAGGTGCACGTGCCAACCGCTCGCCCGGCGGTTGCTGTCTCATCTGGCGGTGCCTTCCAAGAAGCCGCCCGGCAGATTGGAGTGGGCGTAGGTTGATTGACTGGCTCGCAAGTCCATGGTCTACGAAGTAGCTGATTGTCTGCCGATCGTCCAGCGGGACCGCGGTGTGCATCTCGCCCCTCAGCGGTGAGAGCCAGAAGAGCTGGATGGGCGCGAACTCCTCGCGGAAGCTGTCGAGCGCTCTAGCCCCAAGCAGCCAACCGACCGGCCAACCGAACTCGAAGTAGATTAGCCCCTCCGGCTTCAGCACACGTCGAACCGTTGCCACCATCGCGCGGTCTCGCGCGAACTGCCAGCCACGACTGCCACCGGTGATCACCACCAGATCGGCGCTGTCATCCGGAAGCTGCAGGCCGAGGCGGTCATTGACGACGCTTGGGTGGAGGTTTTTCAAGCCATGCTCATGGCCGGTCGTGCTCACTTTCTGGATCTGTCGGGCACTTGCGCACACCACGATCACCTCCCGGCTGATACTCGCCAGGGTTGCCAATGTGGCCGACGGCGGTAAGCCGGTGCATACAGTCCGTTCGAGCTCACGGCCTGGCAGAAGAAACGACCAGTTGGCACCCACCACATCACCTTTCAGATTGGTGCCGGGGACAAAGGTGGTTGCGAGGGTTGTGGCGAGCATCGTGGCCTTCCCCTCAATTTCTCAGGAGTCGCTGCGCCAGTGGAAAGCGCAGCAGCTCGGGAAAGGTTTGCTCAACGTTCAGCGACTTGCGATTGAGCCTCAACACCAGCAAGGAGACAATTGCGGCAAGGGCGAAGTCAACATAGGGTGGGATAGCCGTGACAAGTTGGACCAGGAACAGACTCAACGCGCTGATCGCAATGCTGGCGTACACCTTGAAGTAACGGGGGTCAAACAAGGTGATCCCAGTTCCGAATGCGAGGCCGGCCTGTTTGAAAATATTGAAGGCGATTAACGTGCTCGCCGTGCCGATTGCGGCCCCCAGCGCGCCGTAGCGCGGGATGAGCAGCAGATTGACACCGAGGTTGACGATGGTCGCGAGGACATCGACGATGACGATATAGCGAACCATGCCAAAGACCTTGAGAGTTAGTCCATTTTGGCCGAGCGCCGCATTGAAGTAATAGGCGAACGAGAGTAACGCCAGAATGATCGCCGACTGCTCATAGCGTGCGCCGTACAGCAGCAGGGTCAGCGGCCGCGCCAGTGAGAAGGTCAGGGCGAAGACCGGGAAGGAGATCACAGCGATCCAGATCGCCGTCTGCCAATAGAGATTGTTGATTCCGTCGCGATCGTTCTTTGCGAAGAGACGCGCTGCTAACGGGGTAAAGAGCAGTGTGAAACTCGTCAGCACGAACTGGTTCATCTTTGCGGTCGGTTGGACGGCGCGGAGAGCCGCGACATCGACAGTGCTCTGAAAGCGTTCCAGGAGCACGGCGTCCATGGTGTTCATCACGACGTAGACCAAGTCGGAGGTGAGCAGCGGGATGGTAAATGAGAGGATCTCGCGTGCCGGTATGGTGATGTTCTGTCGGTCAAAGTGCTGAAACAAGCCCTGAGTGCGCAGGGTCTGAAAGAGGATCACGGTATAGACCGCTACGGCTATGGTGCCGCTCGCCAGGTAGCCGGCTGCGAGGAACGTCGAGGTGCTGTGGCCCAGGATCAGCAACAGCACGACCGATAGTTTGAGACCCGGCCCCAGAATATACTTCCGGAAAAAGATTGCGCGCGGCTTAGCGAAGACGGCGAACATGCCATCCAGCAGTCCATCGAGTGCCTGGATCGGCGCGAGAACGATCAAGATTAGCAGCAGAGTGAGCGCTTGCTGGTCGCTGATGAACGAGCGGGCGATCAATCCCTGGAGCCCGAAGACGAGCAGAACCATTGCCAGGCCGAGCGATAGGATCGTGCTCACCACCATGATGATTGTGCCGAACAACTTGCTGAAATCATGCTGCTCATGGTAGATCGGTACGAAACGGGTGATCGCCCGGTCGAGGCCAAATGTCGCTATAGTTTCGCCGAGCGAGACGATCGAGAGCGCATACGCGAACGCACCGTAGCCGCTCTTCGAGAGGTGGCGTACGATCAAGATCTGAACTGCGAAGTTCACACCGATCGAGAAAAACTTGCCGACCAGCAGGAGGCTGGAGCCGCGGATCTGACGGCTCGTCGCAGTGTGTTTAGTGCGCGTCGCCTCGGCGACCGGCGCTGTAGTTATCGATTGCATAGACACCTAATGTTTCGACAGATATCACGGGCATCTTGCTCAAGCGTTCGAAAAGGGCCTTGTGTCTTGCTGATTCAACCGCGATACTTTGAAGGCTTCACTCCTGGCGATGGAGCTTGTCGCCCCCCCAAGTGCGAGAATAAGCCAGAAGTACCGTTCGTAGGCGAAGCTCAGGAAGACTGCAGTGGCGAGGAAGGTAACAATCGCCAATATGAAACCGGTTGCCACGTTCGCCATCTCGGGACGGCTCTGCAGCCAACGTTCGCGAGTCCGGACCAGGTCGCGCAACGACACGAACACGATTGCGAGAAAGCAGAGCAGCCCGAGCACTCCGTTCTCAGCCGCAATCTCCAGATACAGATCGTGGGCTGCTCGGACGCCGCTGTGCTGTTTCAGGCCGATCGCGTCCGCGTAGGCCGGGTAGTAGTATTTGAAGAGACCTGGCCCCACGCCGACCAGGGGGTAGTCGGCCGCCACCAGACTTGCGGCTCCCATCTCAGTTAAGCGGCTCTTCGTCGAATTGTCTGCAGCCTGGATTCCGGTCCCACCATCGTCTCCCACTGCACCGGATAGAGCTTGCAGCGAGTTCAACCGAGTTGCATACTGGGGGAAGGCTTGCATCACCAGCACCAGTACAAGTGCTGTGAGCGCCAGTTGGTAGAGTTTGATGTAGCGCAGAAAGGTCATGATCAGAAGCATCAGCGCAAAGCCAACTGCCGCGCCGCGGGAGAAGGTGAGCACGGCCCCCCCGAGGATGAAACCGATCGTGATGAGGGCCAGGACGCGCAGAAGCTTCGATTTCGCACCCCAGAACTCGAACAGTCCGAGCGGCACGAGTGTTAGCATGATTTGAGCGTAGTAATTCTGGTCTCCCAGCGGACCAGCCAGGCGACGTTGTTCGATCTCACCCTGCAGCGACTCGACTCCGGTGCCGAAGGCAGCGTTGCTCATCTGAGCGAAACCGCCGTAGTCATTGCTGAACGTTTGGGTGGCTTGCTGATAGACTGAAAGGAACCCCAAAAAAGTTCCGGCGAGGAGCAGAACCCAGATCGCAACCCGAATCATCTTCAGCGACCGGGTGGTGTTGAAGATGAGGAAATAGAGCCCGAAGCCCTCGGTCGCGAAGGTAATGAGGTCCACCACGGAAATATCAGGATGTGCGGAGAACAGGGTTCCAGCCACTTTGATCCCGAGGAAGACGAACATCAGCATGACGGCCGTGTTGATTCGTAGCTTTTCCCGGCGAAAGACCAGAAGATTGGCGAGCGGGATGATGAGAAGTACCGGAACCGCCGCGCCGACGGTAAAGGGCATTCCGTGAAAACGTACTGCAATGACTGCGGCATTGGTGTAGAGGATGAAGATTACTGCCAGGGTGGGCGCATCAGGCCAGGCCAACACAACGAGTGCGAGGAGAGCGACCGCGAGTGCGCCGACTGCCAGGATCGGCTCCTGAGCCACGGCTGTCCCGAACAGAATGGCACCGCCCAGTCCGATGAGATACAGGAGCGCGATCGGGCGCGCAAATGGCAAGCGGTGTCCGATGCGTGAAGCAGAGAAGGTCATGATGAACTTTGCTCCGGAGACCCTGGCATCGTCACCTGACTCGCAACTCCAGGCCGGACCGATTGGCGCTGTGGCTCCCAGCGATCGATTCGGTGACCACGGACGATATTCAAAGTCGCGAGGAGCGCCGCCGCGTAGACCATGCAGAAGTAGAACGGAATCGTGAAGATCTTCCGCCGGCCGAGTGTCGTTCCACTGAGGAGCACCCCGAGAGCCGCTGCGCCGTAGAATGCGATCTGGGCGAGCGTCGCCGCCTGGTAGAGGGGGCCCTCTCGCCAGAGCAACGGGCTGACCAGAAACAGCACCAGGAGTGGGAAGACCATCAGGCGCCGGAGGACCTTGTGCGAGAAGAACTGGACCGCGTAGAAGCCGTGGCGGAAAGGATTGAGCAGCTCGCGCATTACCAGCACGCTGCGCCAGCCCTGGGTCATCACCCGCACTTTGCGGCCGAACTCCACACCGCCCGTCCCAGCAACCGGCTCGTAGGCGACGGCGTCTTGCGCAAACACCAGGCGCTGGCCGAGGGCGATGACGTTAGTCGAGGCCACGAAGTCGTCGGTGACACCGACTGGGATCGGGCGAAACAGCGAGCGACGGACCGCGTAGATCGCCCCGGTTGCCGAGATGACGTTGCCGGACCGGCTCTGAAACTGCTTGAGCAGCCGGTCGAAATTCCAGTAGCTCTGTTCGCCATCGTTGGTGGCGCCGCCACTCCGCTCGGTCAGGTAGCGCTGGTCACCAGCGACCCCGCCGACCGTCGGATCGGCGAACGGTTGGACGAGGGCGCGGATAGCATCCGGAGCGTACATGCTGTTCGCGTCCGAGAAGAGCAGGATCTCGCCGGTGGCCGCCGCGACCCCGGCGTTGAGGGCCGGGATCTTGCCTTGTCGGGGTAACGATAGCAACCGGATGCCCGGCTCCGCGTAACTGCGCACGATGGTGTCGGTGCCATCATTCGAGCCGTCAGAGGCGATCACGACTTCGAGCCGGTCGCGTGGGTAGTCGAGTGCCAGAATATTTTCCACTCTCGCCTGGATTGTGCCGGCCTCGTTGTGGGCAGCGATGATCATGCTGATGCTGGGGGTGATTGCAGCACTTTTGTAGGGACGGCGCCAGAACAAACCTCGGAGGAGGATCAGCGCCGGGAAGAGGATGTACGTGTAGACAATCAGAGCGACGGCGCTCCAGAACAGTGCCAGACTCATGAGCCGACCTCCGCGGTAAAGCGTTGGGCGAGCGCAGCGGCGTTCGTGGTGAGGTCGAACTTGCGTGTGACTGTGTCCCGCCCCCCCTGGCCGAGGCGCCGGCGCAACCCCAGATCATCGTGCAGACGTTTCAGGGCATCAGCCAGCGCCACCGCGTCGCGTGGTGGGACCAGGAGCCCGCTCTGCCCATCATCGACCAGCTCGGGGATGCCCGAAATGCCGCTTGCCACCACCGGTACACCGCTGGCCATTGCCTCCATCAACACAACCGGGATGCCCTCGCGCCGGCCGCTGGTGGTGGGAATGCTCGGAACTGACAGGACATCGGCTTGCTGGAGCAGTTCAGCGACTTGCCGACGGGTCCGTGTGCCGTCGAAATGCATCTGGGCAGCCAGCCCAGCCTGGGCGACCTGCTCAACCAGGCGCGGCCGGTCGGGTCCGTCGCCAACCAGGCGGCACACAAAGTTGACCCCGCGTTCTTTGAGCAGCCGGCAGGCTTCGATGAGATAGGTGTGGCCCTTGACCTCGTACATCGTCCCGATGCAGAGAATGGTGAAAGGGCCAGGGAGCCGCGCCCGGTGGTGGTCCGCTCCGCGCGGCTGGAAGACCTGCGTATCGACGCCGCAGTGGATGACGACGAGCTTGTCACGGAATTCGTCACCGCACGTGGTGACGATAAGCTCCTTGTTGTGGTTCGAAATCGTCACGACGAAGGCAGCCTCGGCGACCTTCTCACGCAGCATGTGCTGATCCACCTGAAGATCAGCGCCGTGGGCGGTGAAGCTATAGGGAATGCCGGCCAGCCGGTGAATGATGAAGGCGGCCGCCGCCGGGTGGTTGGCAAAGTGGGCGTGCACGTGGGTGATCCCATCGGTTTCCATCAGGGAGGCAAAATAGACTGTCTTGGGAAAGATACCCAGCGCGCCGACGAAGAAATTGGGGCTGCCCCAGTTTGCCCGCAGTAGAGTCCACAGTGTGCCGAGATAGGCCTGAGGCTTTCGCCGCAGGAAGTGCAGGTGGGCGCGCAGGATACGCCGGGAGAGAAACGGCTGGAAGTGGGCCCGCTCGACCAGCGGTGTGGCCTCCGGGTGCATCACGACGGTGCCTTGAGGCTTGCTGACACGCTCGACCAGTTTCTTCCACAGTGAGGCCCCCTCGGCGTGGACCACCGTCGCGCGCGCGCGCAGGAGCGGGTACAGCTCGACCTGCACTCCCTGCTGCTCGAGTGCCAGAATTTCGTACAGGATGAAGGTCTCGGTGAGCTTCGGGAAGCGCGACATCACGTAGGCGACTTTAGCCCGGGACGCACTGGGCTGTCGCTCTCTGTGCTCGGAGAATGCGGCGGTGTGCTTTTCCAGAAGTTGCTCGGTTGTCACGATTGTCTCGTCCGCTCCCGTTCGTTGCTCATAAGGCGGTTCCCATAGCCGTGCCAAATCAAAGCGGTGACGTGACGCCGCACGTGCTCAGCATCGCGCGTCGCATCTACCACGATCATCCGCGGTAGATGCACCTGCAGCTCGAGATAGCGCTGGCGCTGTTGCTCCAGCCTGGTCGCACTGTGCTCACCCTTCCGCGCGTGCAGCACCTTGCCCTGCACGTCCAACATCACGATGAGATCGGGGGCGGGGCAGGCGTGGGCCAGCAACCGGCGACGGCCTCGCTTGAGCCAGTTGAGATCCTCATGTGGTGTTAACAACGCGTCGTAGGTATAGCGATCGAAAATCACGAGTCGGCCACGGGCCTGGTGGTAGCGTGCCGTCAGGTAGCGCCGCCATTGCGTGACCAGGCGACCCGCCAGGCCAAGCCCCGGCAGCCGCCGGTAAGCGGAGCGTGCGCTACCATTCTGGTACAGCCCCATGTATACCGGGCGTACCGGCAGGTAGAACGACTTCTGAATGCCTGCCGCCAGCGTTGATTTGCCGGCTCCATCAGGAGCGAGAAGGGCGACCATGGGTGCTGCCGGCCGAAGGATGGCGGTCCAGTGGCTGAGGCGGCGAAGGACTCGGCCGCGGATCCGGCGACCGAGCGTACCGAGCGGGTTGCGGCTGGCCAGTCGCGCCGCCACGGCTGGGCCCTCGGTGAGCAGGGCCATCCAATGGCCGGCATCAATCTGGGCTGCAAGCTCCGGCCAGGTCATTGTCGGCGACCAATAGGTGGCCAGCAGAGTGGTGAGGTAATGCTCGTTGGTCACCTCGTGGCGGAGCACCTCGAGGCGACGGCGCCGGGCCGCCGCGACGTTGGCTTTGTCGAGCACACAGTGCAGGAGCAGCGTCACCAACTCATCTTCCGGTGTGAGGCCGAAGATGGGGCCACAGCGCCGCCGGTTGCGGAGGCAGCCCTCAGCGAGCGCAGTCCGAAGTGCCCGGATGGGCCGGCCGTACGTCACCTCAGTGACGACGTCGAACTTGAGCCAGCGATCAGACTTCTCGTCATAGGCGACGAAGAAGTGATGGGGCTCGTGCCCCAACGTTGGCAGGTGAACGAACCCACGTTGGGTGAGGAGGCCGCACAACGGGGCAAAGTGGCTATGCTGAACGAGCAGATCGACGTCACCGTCGGCGGCGAGCCGGTCGAGGTCATGAAAGTCACGCAGAAGGCAGTATCGAATCTGTTCTCGCTCAAGATCCTCGAGGATAGAAAGCAGAAATTCATACATAAAAGCACTCTCAGCCGTCAGCAAGTACTCCAACAATACGATAGTGCAGATTTCTGACGATGTGAACTTCTGAGTAGGTGAAGAACTGAAGGATCAACTTCTTCTCGAAATTCTGCTCAAAGGCTGAAGCGGTTCCAGGACTGAGTGAAGCTTCTTGGAGCTGGACAACTCGCTATTCTGCCACCCCTGCCATACAAGGACGGCGACGAGGCATGCCGTGACGATGCTCGGCAGTGCAAGGTAGATGAAGAACTTGGGAGATGTAAAGACACTTGGAAGCGGAAATGTGCTATTGGAATTCGTGTACCACGTGTTGAAAATGAAACCAGAGAATGAAAGCGTGGTAGTGATAGGTAGGGTGCGCCAATCCAGGGTGAGGCTCGTAAGGGCAACAAGGGTTATGAGATAGTGGGACAATCCAAACTTGGTCAGAAAAAGCGAAAAGAACAATGTCACCAGCGCCCAACTGCCGAGGAGCTTCTCGTGGCTTCCATCCTGGAAAAGGCAGACCACAAGGATGAAGACTCCGAAGGCCAGTACGAACAGGAGCCGAGTCGAACCCGGGATCGCGGATCCTGCTACACTCAGGAAGCTGAGATGACGTAGAATCAAGCCAGGCTCTCTAGCAAAGGGTGCGTAGATCGCGAGAGTTGTCAGGAGAAGCAGTAACGTGTCGATTCCCAGTTGGCGCCATCTTTTCAGTCTCGCCTCTCGCAATAAGTAAACGATCATGAGTGGAAGCGTAATCAATTTGACGAAGACCGAGAGCGTCAATGAAACGATCGCAAGGTAGCTGCGTGTTTTTATGAGGAGAAGTATTGCCAGAAGCAAGAAGAAAACCAGCACCGTGTCGGCTTTGCCCTGGCCGTGCAGTGCGACGATCGGATTCCAGGCATATGCTACGATCCCAGTGATCTTGTGTTGTCGATTCAACTTGTGCGCGATGAGGCCGATAATTGCGACATTCGCAAGATTGAACAACATAAATACAAGGCGGTAGACTAGCAGGTCCATAACGGGGTTGTCGTCAGTGAGCCTGGCGAGAAGGGTGTTGATTATCATCCAGGTTGGCATTTTGTCTGCGACCAAGCGCGTGTACTGATGACTTGCGTAGGTATATATCGGGTCATCGGGAAACCGGTCCGCGGGCGTGTAGTAGGGATTGCTGTCGTAAACAGTCGCGACGCGTCCGCGCACAATATAGTCGAATATATCGGTACTGAAATTCGGTAGAGAAAAGGCCGAGATGGCGAAAAAGACGACAGCCGCCAGGAGGACGACTACAATGTTCGCCGGCTTGCTCGGAGCGCGCCAACTTACGTACAAAGCAAGCGCATAGATCGTGAAGGCTGTCAGGCCAAAGCTTACCAGGAGGATGGCAACTCCCTGGCCAGTCTGCAATATTGGAAGTCGGAAGGATGCGATGAATGACCACAGTGGAAACTCGTGTATGAGACGTGCACTTGGCCTCATCAGGCGTGCTGGTGTTTGCGGTACGATGAAGCTGTAAAATGAGTAGCTGATCAGCAAGAGAAAGGCGAGAGCCCCGAGGGTCAATGCTGACAGGTGCTCGCCGGCGGAAACTCCAGCGCTTGCACACCTCATTCTGCCCCTCTCGGACTGCAGAGTCGCTCTAAAGAGGTTCTGATATGATTGCTTTCTCCCCCATTGCTTCGTAGATACATGCTCAATCACAGCAATGAATCCTTCGGGCGCTGCGAAGAAGTTACCCGCAACGACCTCGATGGCCACGAGGTCGACTGTTCGGAGGGGCGGTGGACAGCGACTGTCGCAGCAACTCCACCCGCACAACGTCCTGCTGCATGGCAAAGACGTAGGGCGCGCGAGCGCCACTGACCCCCTGCCAACGGCCGCAGTCCACCAGCGGTGAGTGGTCGTGGCGCTGCCCACTGAATTCGTCGGCGGTGGCGGACAACGACCGGCGGACCGAGAGTTGCTATCGACCGTGAGAGCGTAGCGGAACAGGTGATCGCCATTGGCTGCCGCCGCGCAGCGGGAGATGGAGATCGGTATCGCCAGCAGGCCATTCCTGGCGTTCCTACACACCCTTCAGGTACTCGACGTCGTCGAGTGGGCGGCTGAGTGGCTCGTCGCTGGCCACCTGACCATTTGGGGTCGGCACCGGAGGAACAGGAAGTGAGGGAACGAACGGCACTCCACTCTGGCGACTGTTATGGAGGATGGTGCCGACGATATGGGCACCAAGCGAGCGCAGGTTCTCCACGGTGCTGTTTAGGGCTTCGCGCCGACTCTTGCCGCCCCGAGCGACGATGATGACACCGTCCACCCGTGACGCCAGGATCAGGCTCCCTGCAAACGATAACAGTGGCGGCGCGACAATGATGACCATGTCCGCCAGACTCTCGAGTTGCTTGACCAACTCGACCATGCGAGGTGACGCCAGGAGTTGGAAAGAGTTGGACGAAACCGAGCCGCTCGGTAGAACCGACAGGCCTGGCGCCCAGCTGACCGGTACGACCTCCGGCCGTTTGGCCCGGCTCGTGAGGATGTCGGTCAGACCGCGGCTATTGTCCAGGTCGAACAACTTTCCAAGCATTGGGCGACGCAGGTTGGCATCCACGAGGACAACTCGACTTCCCGTCTGGACAAGAGTGATGGCGAGGTTCGACGCGGTTTCCGCGGTATCGTCATCAGTCTGTGAGCTACTGATGAGCACAGAACGCAGTGCGCGGTTGTCGCTGGAGTAGCGCAGCTTCGCGCCCAGCATCCGATAATCCTCAGCGGCGAGCGACTCCGGGAGTGCCTCGACGACGAGCCCCTCACGGCCGGCGCCCCTCGGAACCTTATACCTGGCGATGGTGCTCAGGATTGGTATGCCTGCGGCCTGGGCCAAATCCTCAACCGTCTCGAGGGTGTCGTCAACGAACTCGAAGATCAAGGCGATGGCCAGGGCCAGAATCAGACCACTCAGGCCGGCCAGGAGTACTTTGAGCCGGAGCTGCGAGCCGACCGCTACGGCAGCGATGGCGGGCTCGACGATTTTTACCTGATTGGTAAAGGTGTTTTGCAGTGACGTATGCAGGAGCGCCAGCGTGCGCTGCGCCTCGGTCAGGCGAGTGCGCTCCTGTGAGAGCTGGTCGATGATGAGTCGCTGGTTCTCCTGATCGACGCGTTGAGCGTCAAACAGGCGGTTGCGTTCGAGGGCAATCTGGTCCAGGAGCAGGCGCTGCGTTTCGACATCGGGCTCTGTCTGGAGCTGAGCCTCGAGCTGCTTGATCCTCGCCTCGGTGCTGGCAATAATCGACTGGGCGATCGGATCGGGCTTCGCATTCGCAGCCGCCTGACGCTCGGTGTCGAGTTGCTTGATCCTCGCCTCAGTATCGTCGATGAAGTTCTGGAGTTTCGCGACCTCGCTCCGCAACTGGACTTTGAGCTCGTTCTCAGCGCTATTCGGCCCGGCCGGGCTCAGGCCCACGAGTTTGTCGGCCAGGGTGTTGGCGATTGCAACCGCCTGGTCGGGATCACCATCGCGCGCACGAATGGTCAGGATTTGGGTTTCACTATCGGCCTTGACTGTGATCATCTGGTCGAGCGACTCCGACGCGATGGGCAGATTGAGGTCGTCGATGACCGATTTGAGGACGGGCCGGGTAGTCACCAGCTTGGTGTAGGTCTGCATGAGCTGCCCGCCGGTGCGGAGGGCATTCAGGTCGGGGTTGGGGCTGTCGACGCCGGGACCAACAACGAGCCGAGCCTGGGCTTCGTAGACTGTCGGTTGCTGGTTGCTTACCCAGTAGCTGGTCACGCTGGCACTCAAGGGTGCGAGCAGAAGGAGCCATATCCAACGACGAACCAGGTTGATGTAGTGACGTTTCAGTTCCATTGCCTGATGTGCTCCACAGTTGTCTGAAGGATATTGAAGCTACAAGCGACCAGCGTCGAGCACTTATTGCATCCCATCCACCGCACATTGAAGCTGGTGCTGCTCAGTCACAGATGCACTGCACTCGGGCTACAACAGACTGGGGGATCCTCAATGGGCACCACGACCCTCAAAGACTGCCAGGATCGTTCGGGTCAGAATGTTAATGTCAAACCAAATGCTCTGACGTTCGATGTAGGCGATGTCAAGCCGCAGGCGTTCATCAAATTCTGTCTCGGCCCGCCCCACAATCTGCCAGAGACCGGTGATGCCGGGAACTACATCTAGACGCTCGGTCTGCCACAATCGGTAGGTATTGTGGTCGAAAGAAGTTGGACGTGGACCAACCAGACTCATATCACCTTTTACCACGTTGACAATCTGTGGCAGTTCATCGAGGCTGGTCTTGCGCAGAAGCCGCCCAACGCGGGTGATGCGCGGGTCGTCGGTGATTTTGAAGTCTGGCCATTGTAACTCGTTAAGATGGATCAGCTGCTGCTTCATTTCTTCGGCGTTTGGCACCATCGTCCGGAACTTGTACATCCAGAAGCGCCGTCCGGCCCGGCCGGTGCGCTGTTGTCTGAATAGGATCGGCCCTCCAGGAGAGTCGAGTTTGATCAGGAGTGCGCAGAGAGCGAATGCTGCCAGCAAGAACGGCAGGGCGAGTATACAGAGTAGCAGGTCCAATGCCCGTTTCACGCGAAAATAGGCTTGACCACGAAGCAAGCGTCGATTGGGGTTGAAACGCTCGTACCATGGAATGGTGAACGCTTCGTGATGGAGTGGTGGCTGGGATAGCTCCATTCGTGATCTTATACCTTTCTTGGATAAACTGTATCCGCGTATTTGAAAACAGGTGCCCTTCATCAAAGACTTGCCGCAACCGCCTGGTTGTAACGACAAGCTTTGGATCGAGCGTCCGCTGGAACTACGGCTGTTGATACCTCACGAGACGCTGCTCGTCCGCCGGCGTATCCCGCCGGGGCGCGAGCATCTCGCCGCGTCGTTCCTGCTCTTTTTGATGGAGCGATTGTTCGGCTCGAGTGAGCAACTCCTCGAAGGTGACGCCCTCATCGGGAAATGTAGCGACACCGCAATGAAGCGTGACTCCCAGGTAGCGCTGTGCGTGTTCATTGAGTCGGCTCGCGATCGCTGTGGTCTGATCTTTCCCCGCCTTCGGCGCAATGAGAACCAGGCGGCCTTCTTCGGTTTGGTAAAGAACGAAATCGGTGCGCCGGATTCGCCACGCGAGCAGCCGCGTGAGGGCGACCAGGCTATAGCGTTTGGCCAGGAGCTGTTGAATTTCGCGTGCTGTTGCATGGAGATCAACCCGTGGACCATCCGTGTCTGCTTCAACGACCACCACACTTAAGAGACCGTCCGCCCGTCGTGAATACTGCAATTCACGCTTGATTACCTGTTGGGCATCCTCGGCTGGGTAGACCGGGCCAGTCATATCTGAAAAAGTCAGCGCGCGGACTGTCTCGACAAAATCAGTACTGAGACGGCCAACCGTATGTGCAAGTGTTGCAGTTATCAACACTGCGCTCAATTCGAATAGCGTCAGGTAGGTGTACGCTGCACCCCAAATCGGTCTGTTGGCTATCGACTTCGCAAGAATGAACGCCAGGATGGTGATTGGATATATAACCCATGCGGCCGTGTGTACCACGTACGACAGCAGTAGACCGATCACGACGACTATAACCGCCAGAACATAAATCGAGGAGTCGATGTTAAGAAACTCCCCGCTTCGTGTGTCAAGTCGTTCTATATTGAAGAAAAATGATAACCATAGTACCAGCACAAGGATGTAGCGGTTCAGGCGGAGCATGGTTTGTGAACCTCTTCTCATCTATGGCCTCTATAAATCGCGGCCTGACCTGACTCACGGCTTCCGAAATCTCTCGATGCATGGCAAACACAACCACCACCCCAATTGAAAGATTGGGGACACGCGATGGGCGGCGGTTGAATGACCGGTTAGTCGAAGACTCGCTTTCTAGGGGCCTTCGGCGGTCGCCACCCGTCATTTGCGACGAGGCGCATATAAGCAAACAGGTCTGCAAGCGAGGCAAAGTACAATTGCTCACCGCTAGGAATGTGCTCGACTTGGGCCAGCCACTCCCGGTCGGCATCGGACTCCCGCCAGAGGCGGATCAAAAATGAGACGTAATCAGGTTTGAGCTCCACCATCACCCTCCACGCGTTCATGATGAACATAGCGCCGCAAGGCGCCGAGGTCATCCTCCGCTGGTCATGCCTTGGTCACGACTTTTCGGGGCAAAACTATGATTTGGCTGGGACGGGGCATAGGATCAAACCATGACGGCGCCGTGACCGGGGAGAAGCAGGGCCAGGGCAACGTCGGTGAGTCGGGAGCGGGGAGCGTGGAATCGGCGGATGCGGGATGTTGTTTGGGAGCCCGTACCGCACGGGGCGCCGGTCCGGTCTGCCCTCGAAGGGTTTCTCGAAAAGTTGCAACATCAAGCATCTGGAGACGATCGAGGACCTCGTTGCCCAACCTGGCCGTTCACGCGGGTGATCCGAGCCCTACGCTGGTTCCAAGAGCGAGCACTGCCTCCTCTGCAGGCAAGGGCCTGCTGAACAAGTATCCCTGCACCCCATCACAACCCACCCGGCGCAAGAACTCTAGTTGTAAGTCGGTTTCGACTCCCGCCGCCACTACCCTCATCCCGACACTGTGAGCCAGCGTGATCATGGCTTCTATGACGGCGGCCTGATGGAGCGTCTTTTGCCGGGTAGCACCGATGTTGTCCACAAATGGTCGGTCGATGTTGAAGGTGTTGATCGGCAGCCGCTGCAACAAGTTGAGTGACGAGTATCCCGTGCAGAAGTTGTTGACGGCGATCCTGACCCCGAGCGATCTGAGCCTGGCCAGCTTCGAGATCGTGTCCCGAGTTGTCTGAAGCAGCGGGCTCTCGGTCAGCTCGAGCTCCAGCCATTGGGGTTCCAGGCTATTGTGTTCCAGCGTTTGGGCCACCAAATCGACAAAATCGGCCCGCTCGAATTGCAGTACTGAGATGTTGACAGTCACCTTGAACGGCCCGTAGCCCGCCTGTCGCCACGTTACGTGTTGGCGGCACGCCTCCCGCAGCACCCAGGCACCGATTGCAACGATGAGCTCGCTCGCCTCGGCGATCGGGATGAACCTGGCCGGGGGAAGCCGTCCTAACTCCGGGTGTTCCCAGCGCAACAAGGCCTCCAGCCCTACCACCTTACCACTCGTGAGGGCGATCTGGGGTTGGTAGTGCAGCACCAGCTCCCCGCGTTCCAGGGCCTCGTGCAACTGGCTCTCGAGTGTAAAACCGTTGAGCACGACGATATTTGGCTCGGCATAGAGTTGGTAGGCATTCTTCCCCTTGGCTTTTGCACGGTAGAGGGCGTTATCGGCCTTGTGTAGCAAGTCTTCAGCAGTTGTACCATCTGTCGGATACATGCTAATGCCGATGCTGGCGCTCACAAACAGTTCGTGTCCTCTCATCAGGAAAGGTTCTTTGAGCACTTCCAAGAGCTTTTGAGCCACCTGTACCGCACCTTGCGAGTTTGGGAGCTCGTTCAGCACCAATGTGAATTCATCTCCGCCGATACGTGCGACGGTGTCACTCTGACGGACGTGACGTTGCAAGCGCTGGGATACCTGCTGGAGGAGAATGTCACCGGCCGCGTGGCCCAACGTGTCGTTGACCATTTTGAAGCGGTCTAAATCGACGTACAACAGACCGACTGGCCTCCCGTGGCGCTGTGCCTGTGCTATAGCCTGGTGGAGCCGGTCTTCAAAGAGGACGCGGTTCGGCAGCGATGTGAGCGGATCGTGCTGAGCCTGATAGGCTAATTGATCGGCCAGTTCCTGCTGCTCGATGGCGATTGCGGCGAGCCGGCTTGCCATCCTGGCGAGTTGCAACTCATCGTCTGTGGGGCTCCTCGGGTCGCGATAGTGGATGACGAAAATACCCGCCAGGGTCGCTCCGTCAGAATAAATTGGGATCGGCCAGACGCTGGGGAGCCCGTGGCGCAGCGCTCGCTCGCGATACTGATTCCACAACGGGCTGTTGGCGACGTCGCTGGCACTCAAAGCATCTTCCGAGGATGCAGCACGGTGGGGCCGGGCGGCGAGATCCAGAAGCAGGCCGGCGTCTGCTCGTCCAAAACTTTCGGGTAAGTTAGGACCGGCCGCGGGGTAGATCCGTCCGTTGCGCTGCAAGAGCACTGCGCACAGCATCTCAGGACGCTGGCGCTCAACCATGTGGATCAAATCGGTCAGAATATCGAGTAATGGATGGGTGCGAGGGATCATGTCAAATACCCGGTTGCTGCCCGGCTGAGTCGTTTGGCCCGACTGCAGCGGTTGTATCGCACGTTCCCTTGACCAAGACGCGGGCCTTTTCATCAGCAGCGGCTGGATGGATAGACTGCCCGCGCCAGGTTTGATCTTCCGGTCATACCTGGAAGCGCTAAACCCTTAGCCAATTGGACGTGAGGATAGTCGGGAATACTCGCCGGAGTTGGTTCTGTGAGTAGCGAAGGGACAACTGTCTGGTTGATCGTTCGATCTCCGTGTTCTCGGATGCCTGGCTCTCGTCCGCCGCCAACGTCAGGCGGGGTTGGACGAGGAGGGAAGCGGGACACTGGATGCGAGAATGCATACGTTCTCAGGAACTTGGGTCTTGAGCAGCGTCTAACGTCGCCACCCGTCACTTGCCGCGACGCGGATGTAGGCAAAGAGGTCTGGAAGCGAGGCAAAGTATGATCGCTCCCCACTGGGAATATGCTCCACCTGGACCTGCGACTTCTGTTCGGCATCCGACGGGCGCCATAGGCGGATAAGAAACGAGACGTACTCTGGCTTTGGTTCCACCATGTCCCTCCACATGTTAAGACGAACATAGTGTCGAGGTGCCCATCAGTCATCGGCCCCAGGTCACAATTTGGTCACGACTTTTCTGACTTACAACGATGATTGACCCAGGACTTGCGTAGATTCAAACCGTGACGGTATCGTGATTAGGGAGCGGGAGCCCAAAGTGAGCATTCAGCCGGCGCGAATGGGGCTCGCGAGCGGAGGAAATCCCAGTTCTTGGCGGAATGGATGGATCGAGATCCTTGCGTTCGTTTGGGAACAGGATTGTTTTGCTTGAGATCGGATGTCTCGGCAGCGAAAACAAGGCCGGAGCGCAAATCGGTGCTTCAGATCGCGGACGGCTTCCCTGGAGGCGCAGTACAAATCAGGGGCCTCGTCATTGGAGTCTCTCGAGAGGTCGCATCCTGGCAGCGACTCCAAGGGCGCCGGTCACGGCGTCAGGGTTGCGGAGTTTTCCAAGAGTTCGGAAGTCTCCGATTACACGTCCCCGGCGACGACCTGACCGGTGTTCTAGAAGTCGCCGAAGGCCTTGAGAGAGCCTTCTCGCGGCGCGGTGGATCCGCAGAGGTGGAGGGGACTGCAGTCGTGTGTTCGTGTCTACTGCTCTACCGTGTCCTCGACCGCTTCCCTCTGGGCCAGGAGCACTACAATGTCCGAGATGTCTGCCGCCGCCAGCCGTTCGAATTGTACGGGTTCATCATCGTCAATAGCTGCTCGCCTTGGTGCAACCCAACGCGGCAACTTCATCTCGACGCGAAAGCCGCCGGTCCGCGCCGGCCCGGCCTGAAACTCGCCCCGCAGGGCCTCAGCTCGTTCGCGCAAGCCCCGCAGGCCGAAGCCTACCGCCGCCCCGCCGTTCTGTCTGCTGCTTTCACTGGCCTGTCCGTTATCTTCCACTGTCAGGTGGATCGCCTCGCGCTCGAACCCCAGCGTCACCACCACTTGAGTTGCCTCCGCATAGCGGCTTACGTTCGTCAAAGCTTCCTGGGCGGCGCGGTAGAGTGGGACCGCCAGGCGGGATGAGAGAGGAACGACCTCGCCTTCGACGTGCCAGATGACGTCGATGTGGGTCCTCTCCTGGTAATCCGCGGTGAGGCTGGCGATTGCCTCGGACAAGGAGAGCACCTCGAGGGCTCCGGGGCGCAAGGCCTTGACCGCCCGGCGAACCTCAGAGAGACCATCTTTGACCAGCGCTCGGGCGTGCCTGGCCACCCGCTCGCAATCCTCGTTGGAGTTGGCCGAGAGCTGAACGATCAGTTCGAGTTGGACGTCCAGCGCCGTCAGCGTATGCCCCAGCGTATCGTGAATCTCACGCGCCAGGCGCGCTCGCTCCTGGGCCATCGCGAGCGCCTCGGCTCGGGCGATATGGTCTTGCATTTGCCCGTATGCCTCAGTTAGCTTCGCCTGCAGTGCCTTGTCGCGATCATCGTAGATGTTCTTGGCGGCAGCGATGATCAGCAAGCTAAGGACGTACCAGGGAACGTCCTCCAGCACCGCCAACAGAGCGGTTGGCCACTGGCGCAGGATGATGAAGTGGCTGACGAGGGTTAAAGCGACCGTGCCAACGGCCCACGCCACGCTCCAGGAGGGTCGCGTAAATGAAAAGAGGAGGTACCCTTCAAGGGTGACAAGGTAGAAATACAGCATGGCCTCACCCTGGATAAGGAGGACAACGGCGAGCGCCAAACCGGCGCCGAGGAATATCCAGAGTCGATCGTAGCGACGAAGGGTATCCCTGGGCCAGCCTCGCAGCCAGGGGATGTAGCGCGCGGCGAGGGCCAGCGACAGCAAGGCGTAGAGGATCAAGGCAGTGACTGTGAGCGGCCTCTTCAGCGTGATGAGACTCGTCACGAAGATAGTCGCGACGGAAAGCACAGCCACCAGGGCGAGGACTCTTATGTGTTGGGTGAGGCTGATGTCGTCGGCAGTCGTGTCCCGACTCATGCGGCGCTGCCCTGCTCGTACAACAAGCCCCACTCGACCGCCAGGCGCACGGCATGAGCGCGGTCGCGCGCGCCCAGCTTGGCGAGAATGCGGCTGACATAGTTCTTTACGGTGCCTTCGGCCAGGGCGAGCC